>PHAZ01000223.1 GCA_002841825.1 Deltaproteobacteria bacterium HGW-Deltaproteobacteria-22
GGAGGTGTCGAGCGCCAGAACGTTCATGGAGATCAATCCCCCTTAACGAGGCGGATGATGTCGTTGTAAAAGGCAAAGAGCATGAGCATGATCAGGATAAACAACCCGATCTGCTGGGCGATTTCGCGGGGCCTGTCTTCTATGGCCTTGCCGGTGATACCCTCTATCAGGAAGAGCAGCAGATAACCTCCGTCCAGGATCGGGATGGGAAAGAGGTTGATGACGGCAAGGTTGATGCTGATGAAGGCGATGAGTGAGAAAAACGGCAAGAGCCCTGCCCGGAACGTCTCGCCCGAGATCTTGGCAATGAGGATGGGTCCGCCCAGGCTCTTCTTGATATCAAGGGTGCCGTTTACCGTTTTCCAGAAGGCGAGCCCGGTGAACAGCCCGAAGGGACAGTTCATCGCAGAATTGACGAACAGCATGAGAAGCATCGGCGCCTGCAGCACCAGCGCGACCAGGAGCATCTGCGGAAGAAAGAGCAGAGGTGCTTTCCCCAGCCGGCGAGCCAGCACCACCACCGTGGGCGCCAGGAGGAAGCCGTGCACGGCGGCGCCCAGCAGGCTGCTCTCGTAGTCCAGCAGGTGCGTCAGCGGGAGCGATACGAAGGTGATCCCGGCCGCCAGATGAAGCAGCATGACCAGGTACAACCAAACACTGCCACGGATGCGCCGGAGAAAAAAAACAGTTGATGGAGAGAACTGAAAAAACGCGGCCAGGAGAACCCCCTCGCACACCCGATCCCTTGAAAAACGACCGGAGACATGGGAATCTACGTCAATTCGACTCCCGTTTTCAATGGTTTTGCCGGTCGTTCACTATAGTATTGAGTTTTTTCCTCTAACCTGTCTATATTGTTTGCCACGCGAAGGTCCTGGGAAAGCCGGAAACGCCAACCGAACCTTCCCGCGGAGGATATAGCATCTTGGTTTCACAGACCATCTGGATTGTCGACACGCAGAACCGGAGCCAGTCCCTGGCCGAATCGATCACCTCCCCACAGGTGGAGGTCATATCCCTGCAGGCGACCAATCAACTCGCCCAGTCCATCTCCAGCCGCTCCAACGGAGCCGTGATCGCCAACATTCACGAGAACGAGGACTTCGAGACCCTCGAACACCTTTCGAAGATTTCCCTCACTTTCCCGGAGATTCCGCTGGTGCTGCTGCTGCCCGAGCCGCTGCACGCCTCCATCGACTGGGGCCCGCGCGTCTTCAACCTGATCAAGCCGGTCTCCCCCGAGTCCATCCTGAAGCGGCTGTCCTTCCTCGACGAACACAGCTATCCGACCCGCGGCATCCTCCAGCGCGGTTACCTGCTGGCCCTGCTGGACCACTGCCTGCTGCAGAAGAAGCATGTCCGGATCATGATCCGCTATGCCGGGCTCCACACTTCCGAGCTGCTGATCCAGAACGGAAAACTTATTTCTTTATACATCGATAACAGTTTAAAGAACGACAAGGTCCTGTTCCCGTTCGCCCTCGACGGCGCGGAATTCGCCATGGAGCACCTCGAGGAGCCCGTCGATCCGGCCGGCCTCGAGCCGCGGTTTTCCATCGGCGAGGACGAGTACCGCCGGTTCCGCCTGGAGCTTCACCCGTTCCTGTCGCTGATGCAGCAGTTCCCGCCCATGTCCGACATCCTCAAGATCGACGACATCCGGCTGATGAAGGTCCTCAACAGCCTGCCCGAGCAGGTGCACTCGGTCATCCGGCACTTCAACGGAAAAAACGACCTGTTCCAGATCTTCCTCGAGAGCGACCTGCGCCCCCTGGAGACAGCCCAGCGGATCGGCTACCTGTACTTTTCGGACGTGTTCCAGACCAGTCACGCCGCCGTCTCCTCGATGTTCTCCGACAACCCCGCCGAACAGGGCGCAGTGGGAGCCCCCATGCGGGACCGCTCCTCCAGCGAGCTGGCCGGCTGGCTGCTCAACCCCGTGGCCGCGGCCCGTGAGCTCGAGGAAAAGATCAAGAAGAACCTCAAGTCGCGCAAATCCGGCGACGGACAGTTCCGGCCCCATCGCAAGACCCAGCCCGGACTGGGCGGGCTGCTGCGTCCGGTCCTTGAGGAGGACTCCGAGGACGATGCCTCCAAGTCCAGCTGGGGAGGCGTCAACGTCCGCCTGCTGCGCGAGAGTCAGCAGATGCTCCTGAAAATGTCCGACGCCGATGAGCCCTCGGTGCCAGGCCTGACCGAGCACACCATCGAGTTCGGTGACGACGTCGACGACGAGAACGCCGAGGCGTCCGGAGTCATCGATGTCGCCGCGGTCGAAAATCCCGCCATTGGCAGTCCCGGCAGCCCCAAGATCATCCTCGAGAGCGCGCCGATGCTCTCGGGTGAGTCCGTGATTCCGCCCGAACTGTCACCTGCCGAGGCCTTCCATGACGAGCCGACCATGCCCCTGGAGCAGTTTGACGAGGGCACCATCGAAGAAACCGGCAGTGAGCCGGCGCGGACCAGCCCCTCCGGCGACGGCATCTCCCAGGACAGCCTGCTTGAACTGCTCTCCCTGCGCTCCGAGGATCACGCAGGCGGCATTCCGCTGCGGGAGGAGGGTTCCGGCCGCCACCAGACGCGGGAGCTGCCGGCCGCCATGCTGCCTGACTCGGCGCCTCCGATCGACAACGACAAGACCCCCGAGCCGGGTCTGAACGTCACGCCCGTGCCCAACTTCGAGGATGAACCCAACAGCGCACGCACGCCGATCCCCAGCATCTCCCACGAGGATCCTACGCCGCTGCCCGAGGGTGGAAAGTCGCTGCTGGCCGCGCAGGTCGACGCTGAACCAGCCGCCCTCGTTCGGGACCGGAAGCCCCAGAAGGAGCCCGTCCAGACCTTCCAGCATCCGGTCACCACCGGTTCCTCCAAATGGAAATACTTCATCGTGGTCGCGATCATCGCAGGCGTCGGCATCTGGTACGTGTTCCACTCCCGCTCCGAAGGCGAGATGACGGCGCCGGCCGCCCCCGATGCCCCCACGACGAACAACGCGCAGGCCAACAACCACGTCACCGACGGCATGACCGGACCGGCGATGGAACCCGTGATGGCCATGGAAGCTCCTCCGGCCGACATGCCCCCGGAGAACCCGACCACCGACGCGACCCCGGCTGTGGCTGACATGCCCGTGGAAAACCCGACGGTGGACGCCACCCCGGTGACCCCCGACGCCGGGATGCAGCCGGAGACTGCGGCGGCGCTCCCGGCCGAGGCCCTCGCCAAGGCGACCAAACTGTATGACGACTACATCCGCAGGGAAATCCGGGCATCCCGGATTGAACTGGAAAAACTGGCCGTTTAATACCCCAACTCCGCGCCCGTGGCGGCCTTCCTGGCCGACATCTACTACCAGAGGGGCCAAATCCAGAAGGCCAAGGAGTGGGCCCAGACCGCCACCAGGCTCGACGCCGACGCAGCGCTCGGGTGGTGGGTCATCGGCCTGATCGCCTACGAGACCCGTCAGAAGGCCGAATACATCAATGCCTTCCGCAACTACCTGCGCATCTCCCCGAATGATCAGAAGGCGAAGAACATCCGTCAGTTGAGAATCCGGGAACTGTCGGAACCCTGACCGAGGCCGCCATGCGCATCCTGGGCATCGAAAGTTCCTGTGACGAAACCGCCGCCGCGGTGGTCAAAGACGGCCGCTTCATCCTCTCCAACGTCATCGCCTCCAGCGTCAAGGAGCACCAGGCCTTCGGCGGCGTGGTGCCCGAGATTGCCTCACGCCAGCACCTTATCTCCATGATCCCCGTGCTCGATGAGGCCATCTCCGGCTGCGGCGGTCTCGACGCCGTGGATGCCATCGCCGTCACCGCCGGGCCCGGCCTCGTGGGCTCCCTGCTGGTCGGACTGATGACCGCCAAGACGCTGGCATGGATCACCGGCAAGCCCCTGGTGGGCGTGCACCACCTCGAGGCCCACCTGCAGTCGGCCTTCGTCGGCTGGCCCGATCGGCCGCCTCCGGACCCCGAGTATCCGCAACTGGCGCTGCTCGTGTCCGGCGGGCACACCCTGCTCTTCCACGTCACAGCGCCACGGCAGCGGACCCTCCTGGGCGCCTCGCGCGACGACGCCGTGGGCGAGGCCTACGACAAGGCCGCTAAAATCCTGGGGCTGGGCTATCCCGGCGGGCGCATCATCGACGAGCTGGCCGCAGGCGGTGATTTGAAACGCTATCCCCTGCCCGTGGGCCTGCGCCACAGTCCCGACCTGGACACGAGCTTCTCCGGCCTCAAGACCGCCCTCTCCCAGCTGGTGGCCCGGCTCGGCGACGAGACGATCGACCGCGACCTGGCACACATCTGCGCGGGCTTCCAGCACGCTGTGGTGACCGCCCTGATCGAGAAGATGGAGAAGGCCCTGGGACAGGTCCCGGTACGCCAGATCGTGATCGCCGGCGGCGTGGCCGCCAACTCCCGGCTGCGCGCGGCCTGCACGGACCTGGCCGCCCGGCACGACCTCTCGTGCATCCTGCCGCCGCGCAGCCTCTGCACCGACAACGCCGCCATGGTCGCGGCCGCAGGGATGCTGGCCGTCGAGGCCGGCGAGTTCAGCGGCCTGGAGCTCAATGCGTTCGCCTCTTCCACCCTGAGCCGCCGCGGGGGAAACCTTAGCCTATGCCCGCAGTGAAGCCCGATTTCTTCCTGGTCACCTCCCTGTTGTCCACCGGCAGCGAGGCTGACGCGCCCGATGCCGAACACCTGCGCATGCAGGGACACCTGGCGCTGGTGCGTCCTTTGGTGGACGAACAGCAGGGCGTGGTCCTGCGCGAGGGCGGGGACCGTGTGCTGGCCCGCTTCTCGGATCCGGTGCGCGCGACGCTGTGCGCGGTCCGCATCCAGCAGGCTCACCGCAGCCGGCAGCAGGGCCCCGCGCCCCCCCGGATCCGGGTGATCGTGTTCGCCGCCGAAGGCACCTTCGACGGCACCGCCGAGATGGCCCTGACCTGGTCGCGCACCTGGATCCAGGCCACCGGTGCCGGTGAGATCGTCCTCTCTGCCGGGGTCGCCGCGGCCTGGCGCGAGGACGGAAACCGTGAAATGACCCCCCGTGGCATCGTCACGACCGATGGCCCGGCCGATGGCTTCCTGCTGCTGTGGGAGAGCCACTCCCATGAGCCGGCCCGGACCGTGCGAAGGCGCGGCTGGCTGTTCGTCAGCCTGATCGCTCTTCCCTCGCTGCTGCTGCTGCTGTACTCCTGGCTGAACCTGCCGCAGGGGAACCCGCAACTGACCGGTGACACGCTGCTCTGGGGGCCCTTCTGGAGAGACGCCCGACCGCTGGGCTGTCCGGCGGTCGCAGTGTCCCGCTGGCAGGTGATCCCCGATCCCCGCTTCACCATGTCCGGGCTGCCGCGTGACGCCAGCTCCCGAATGGTGCGGGCCACCGGGCACATCGAGACCCGCGAAAACGTCCGCTGGGCGGTGATGGACCTGACCGATGCGATGTCGGGACGTCACCTGTGGCGTACGTCGGGGCCCTGCGAGGCCGAACCCTGCGCCTGCTTCGTTCGCCTGACCGAAGCCCGGATCGGGGAGACCCCCACCGCGCCGGATCCCTTCGTCCTGGAGGTCTGCGCCAAGCTGTTCGAGCAGGGAATCCCCGATGCCAGGCTGCGCGAGGCCGCCGTCGCCCGCTGCCAGACGGCCAGCTCCGTGTTCTCGCCGGCGGCGCCCACGGACACCGGAGACGCCCCATGATTTTCCCACGATACCGCACACTCCCGGGATGGATCATCCTCGCCGTGCTGCTCCCGCTGACCGCCTGCGGTGCCCGCGACAACGCCACCCCCGCCGCCGCCGGTGTGCCGCCCCTGGAGACCATCGTGCCTCCCGAGGGTCTTCCCGGCTGGTCCGTGCAACTGGAGGCCGTCCTGGGCGACGCCCGAAACGAGGCCGTGCACTTCGAGGTCCGCGTCGGCCCCGGCTTCTGGAACCTGCTGTTCCCGTCCAACGGCGTCCTCCCGGGCATGCACGTGCGCGTGTCCGGCCGACGGCGCGTGCTCGTCGATCCGGCCACCTCCCGCTACGCCCGGCTGACCGGACAGCGCCAGGACTTCCTGGGCATGCCCGACCCCCTGCCCGCGTCGTTCCAGGTCCGCCGGCCCGAGGACGGCCCCGTGCGGATCCGCTACACCCTGCTGCACCCGGCGGACTTCTCCTCGTGGCATGAACTGGAGCTGGTCCCCGATCCCATGGGCAGCGGCCCCACCGTCGGGGACCTCGCCGGCTTCATCACCGCGCCCCTTCCCGTGCGCCTGCCCCAGGACCAGCTCGATCTGCGGATCTCCGAGTGGACCTGGCGCAGCGCCGATCGTCGACGCACCGGCTTCTCCCGGTTCAGGATTCTCCGCGCCGAGCGCGTGGCCATGCAGCGCGAGGACCTGATCCAGGACTTTCCGAAGTATTCCCTGCGGCCCCTGCCCGACCTGCTCCCCGGCGCCGACCGCGCCGACTTCCCCGGCGCCGACCGCGCCAACAGGCGCAAGGGGGTCTGGGTGCAGAGCACGGGCCCCATGGGCATCCTGTTCGTGGATGCGAAAATGCACTCCTTCCTTCCGCTCAAGCGACCGGTGTATCTCGGGCCGCGGGAGTCGGCCGAGGTCATGGTCGTCCCGTTGCTGGGCGGCGTCCCCGGCTGGAAGGGCACGGTGAGAGGTCTGGATGTCTGGACGATCGCGAACTGAAATTTCGACCTGGCGATGGGCCCTGTCGGCGGCGGCCTGGCTGTTGCCCCTGGCAGGCGGGCTGCTCCCCGCATCTGGCTGCGGCTTCCACTGGGTGACCGGCGACGGCCGGGTCGGCGAGGTCTCCTTGTGTGACGGGAGCGGATGCGACACCGAGTTCCTGTCCGCCACCGAGGCGGTCACGCTGCGGGTCGCCGTCGACGATGCCCCCTTCGGCACGCGCATCGCTTCCCACTGGTACTACCTCGAGCCCCCGCTGACGCGCGTCCTGATGCGCGAGCGCATCGCCGACGTCGATCACCCGCAATGGGTTGTGCACCGCATGGAGCCGCCCCGCGTCGGCCACTGGAAGCCCGGCACCTACCTCGTCGAGGTCACCCTCCGCGACCGGATCGTCTCCCGGAAGACCTTCCGGATCGCGTAGAACGTCGGCCGGTGCATGCACCCGGCGCAGAGGAT
>PHAZ01000224.1 GCA_002841825.1 Deltaproteobacteria bacterium HGW-Deltaproteobacteria-22
CCCGCGCCGGGCGGTCGGGGCGCCCGCGACACAAAATGGCGACCGTCACGGTTTGAACGGTGGCTCCGGTCATCCTGTTTCCCCGCGTTGCGGAGCAACACGGGGCTATCCTCGGTCAACCCGCGTCGCGGGTAAAATGGAATCGGATGCTGGAGGGATCCGTGGACTTGACCACGGCTGTCAGAAAATCCCCGGTTGACATTCCGGTCGCGCTGCGGCATAACCACTATGCGAGTAAATACTTGCTTGCATGTGAGGCACCTATGACGACACGAAAAAACACCATCGAACGACGGGAAGAGATCGTACTGGCGGCCCTCTCCATCATCGCCAACGACGGGCTCGGCCGGTTCACCACCGCCCGCATCGCCCGCGCCGTCGGCATCTCCGAAGGCGCCCTGTTCAGGCACTTCGCCAGCAAGGACGAGATCCTCCGCGAGACAGTCAACCACATTGAGAAGATCCTGATGGCCACGACGGCGCCAGCCGAGGATCCCCCCATGGTCGCGCTCAGGAAGCTCTTCCTCCTGCGCGCCACCCTGCTGCGCCGGAACCCGGATCTGGTAAAAATTCTCTTCTCGCACCAACTCGAGCAGGCCATGGGTCGCGAGAACCAGCAACAGATCATCCGCCTCAAGCAGTTGTCCGGCCGGTTCATCCGGGAGAGACTGGAGGACGCCGCCAGGCTCGGCCAGTTGAGAAAGGACCTGCCCACGAGGGTGCTCATGCTCTTTTTCATGGGCATGGTGCATGTGCTCGTCACCCAGGAGCCGCTGCTGGAAGGCGCTCCGGCGACGTCGCCCGCGGTCCCTGCGCCGTCGCCCGACGACGACCCGGAGATGATCTGGCTGTCCATCGAAAAGTTCCTGAAAGGAGAATAATCCATGACCCGCATACACCGGTGTTGCTTGAAGATGATGTTTGCAAGTACTTGCTTGCTTTTGGGGTCCGGCCTGCTCCTTTCTGATGCGGGCTGCAGCAAGTCGCCGGGAGCGCCAGACACGACGGAACCTCCTCCATCGGTCCGTTCCGCTCCGGTGCGTGCTGGCAGTCTGAAGAGGAGCGTCCGGAGCATCGGGACCGTTCATTCGGTCGAGGAGATACGGATCCTGGCACGCCTGAGCGGGAAGCTGGGCACCTTGCCCATTCCGGAGGGCGGAGCCGTGGCCCGCGGCGACCTGCTCGCCGAGATCGCGTCGCCCGAGACCGGCGCAAGGCAGGAGCGCGTTTATCAGGAGCGCGGGCGGGCCGCCATCGAGGCTGCCTTCCTGTGTCGCCAGGCCGACCAGGACGAGGCCTTGGGCCGGGCACAGGCCATCACCCTGCAGAAGGTCGACGCGAGCCGGGAGGCCTGCCGTGCAGCTGGAAAGGCCGTGGCCGCAGCAGGCGCCTCCCTTCAGGAGCAATCCATTCTCGCCGGCAACAAGCGGGAGCGTGCGCCTTTTCCGGGCGTCGTGCTCCGCTGGGTCGCCCAGCCCGGCGAGAACGTCATGCCGGGGCAGCCGTTGCTGTGGCTGGGAGGTCATGACCTCGAGGTCCGTGTGCAGGTGCCTGAGAATGACCTGGTCAAGGGCATCGTTCCGGACCTGCCGGTGGAGCTCCTGTTCCCGGACGGGACCCGACAGCACGGCACCGTGCGCACGATATCGCCCGAATCGGTCGGCCCCGCGCGAACGGCGGAGGTCCGCATCTCCCTGAAGAGACCCGCCGGCGCCGCCTGGGGCCACGGCATGTCCGTGGAGGTGGACTTCGTGCTCGAGGAGACCGCCCGCACATGGATAGTGCCGTCGGTGGCCGTGCACACCTCGGACGCTGGAAGCCACGTGTTCATCGTTTCCCATGGGGCGCTGGTCCGGCGCGAAGTGTTTCCGAAACTGACAGTGCCCCCGGAAACCGCAGTGACCGGCAAACTCACTGAAATGGACAGGGTGGTCACGGATCGGCACCTTCAACTGCATGACGGACTGCCCGTGTGGGTGGCGCCGTCCGCGGAGATGACACCATGAACCTCGCCCGCTTTTTCCTCTCAAACCGGCACTTCGTCTGGGCGCTCCTGATCGGCGTCGCGTTCGCCGGCGTCCGGGCCTACCGGGCCATCCCGATGCAACTGTTCCCGGACACCGCGCCCCCTCTGGTGAACGTGATCACCTCGTATCCCGGTGCCTCCGCCCGGGACGTGGACGAGAACCTGAGCCAGAAGCTGGAGACCGAGTTCGCCTCCCTCGAGGGCGTCCGCAAGGTGCGCTCGACCTCACAGGACAACCTCTCCCGCATCTCGGTGGAGTTCAACTACGATCGCCAGTCCGAGCTGGCCGCGCTGGACGTTCAGAACGCCATCGTGCGCATCCGCAACCGGCTCCCCGCGGGCATCACCGAGCCGCAGGTGCTGCGCTTCTCCACAGCTGACCGACCAGTGCTCACCCTGGGCATCGTTTCGAAGGATCCGACCCGCACGCGCAAGTTCGCAGCCGATCACATCGTGCCCCGCCTCACGCGGGTCTCGGGCGTGGCCGCGGTGGAGCTCTTCGGCGGACACGTCCCGGCCGTCGTGATCCGGCTCAACCGCGAGGACCTGCGCAGGTACGGCCTGTCATTTGCACAGGTGACGGGGCTCGTCCGTGAAGGCAACGTTTCCCGGCCTGCAGGCACCCTGTACACCGAGCGGACGACGGGCACCTACCGCATGGAGATGCGCCTGGGCAGCATCGACGAGCTGCGCGATCTTCCGATCCCGCTTCCCGGAGGCGCCCACCTCAGGCTCGCGGACATCGCGACCGTGGAACAAGCCTCCCTGCGCCCGGACGCCCTCTACGACGTCAACGGAAAGAACGCCATCGCCCTGCAGATCATGAAGACGACCCAGGGCAACACCGTCCGGGTCGTGCGCGCGGTGCAGGAGGAACTCGAACGCATCCGGAAGGCCAACCCGGAGCTGGAGTTCGTCGTCGGCGAGGAGAGCGCGTCGTTCACCGAGGCCTCCATCGGGAATTTGTTCTCCAACATCCTCAGCGCCCTGCTCTTTGCGGGGGTGCTGATCTTCCTGTTCCTCGGGCGATGGAAGATCGCCGCAGTGGCCATCGTGTCCATGCCCCTCTCCTATGCGCTCACCTTCGCGCTGATGAAGGCGTTCGCCGTCGAGTTCAACATGGTGACCCTCACCGCGGTCATCCTGGCCGTCGGCATGGTCGTCGATGCCACCGTCGTCATGCTGGAGAACATCATCCGGCTCCGTGACGAGCAGGACATGGAACCGGTTCAGGCTGCGCTGGAGGGCGCAGCCAGCGTGATGCTCCCCGTGCTCGCCGGCGCCGCCACCACGCTCATGGTGCTTGTCCCCATGCTGTTTCTTGCCGGCTTCATCGGCAAGACCTTCTCTCCGCTGGCCCTGACGCTGGTGTTCGCGTTCTCCTCCTCGGTGGCCGTGGCGGTGGTGTTCGTCCCGTTGCTTACCGTCTATACCCACAAGACGTCGTTCCTGGACAAACCCGCGCTATGGATCATCCGGCCGTTTTCATGGTTCATGGAGGTCTTCCGGCGGGCGACCCTGGGAGTGTTGAAGCGGGCGATGGACTGGAGATGGATCACCATCGCGATGATGCTGATCCTGTTCGTCTTCTCGGTGCGCGGTCTGCGGGGCCAGGGAATGGAGATGATGCCCCGCATGGACGGTGGCAGCCTCTTCATCACGCTGAAGACGCCCTCTGGAACCTCCCTGGAGGAGACCATGCGGCGGGTACGCGAGATCGAGGAGCTCCTGCTGCGCGAACCCGTGGTGATTCGCGTCTCGGCCCAGGCCGGCTTCGAGGCGGGGATGAGGACGTTCTCGTCGGCGGGCATCCAGAACGCGACCGCCGGGTTCATCTCGGTGACGCTCGTGGATCGCAATCATCGTGACGAAACGCTCTGGGACTTCATGGGCCGGACGCGCGTCGCGCTCTCCCGTGTCCCGGGGGTCGCGGAGTTCTCCGTGCGTGAGCAGGGAAACACCGCCAAATCGACCACCGCCGCGCCCATCGTCATCCGCCTGTCCGGCGGGGACGCCAGGGTCCTGCAGCAACTCGGCGAGGAGGTCCGTGTGCGTCTGGCGCGGGTGCCGAACCTGGTGGAACCCCGGCTGGCCTGGAAGCTCGACGAGGAGCAGAGCCGGCTGTCGATGGACCGGCTTCGCTCGGCCACGCTGGGGATCGGGATCGAACCGGCGGCCAATCAACTGGCGGCGTCCGTGACCGGTCTGCACGCGGGCGAGTTCTTTCAGCCTGCGGGCACACCCGAGCCGATCCGGGTTGAGCTCGATGCGTCGCGGGAGCCGACCGAGCTCGACTACCTCGACACGCCGCTAACGGTCCCCGGCGTCCCCGGAGGCATCCCGGCCCGCACCCTCGTGCGGCTGGACCACACCCTGGACCGCGGGCTTTATACGCGGGAGGACTTCCTGCCCGTGCTGGAGGTGACCGCCTCCCATCAGGGACGGCCGCTGAGCCAGGTGGTCGCCGACGTCACCGCCGTGTTGAAGGACCTGCGGCTGCCGGCAGGCTATGAGATGAGCCTGGGCGGCGAGAACTCGGACATGAAGGAAGCGAGCGGCGAGCTGGTCGATGCGCTGCTGCTGGCGCTGGCCGGCGTGTACCTGCTGCTCGTGGCGCAGTTGCGCTCCTGGCTCTATCCGTTGATCATCATGTTCAGCATCCCATTGAGTCTCATCGGTGTTTTTCTTGCGCTGCGCATCGGACACATGCCCATCTCCATGCCGGTGATGATCGGGTTGATCCTGCTCGTCTGGACGGTCGTCAACAACGCCATCATCCTGCAGGACTTCTACCACACCAGGAAAATGGAAGGCGTCCCTCGACGGGAAGCGTTGCTGGAGGCGGTCTCCACGCGTTTCAGGCCCATCATGATGACGTCCATCTCCACGATCGTCGGCATGATTCCGCTGGCGGCCGAGTGGGCCCTGGGGGCCGAGCGGTTCTCACCCCTGGCCACCGCGTTGATCGGCGGCATGACCGCGTCCACCGTGTTGACGCTGGTCTTCATCCCCGTGCTCACCGACTGGGTCGATTCAATGAGGGAACGCTTCGCGAAGCAAAAAGCCTAGTGCTGGCAGGTGCCCATCATGGTATCGGGGGCGCTACTCGAGCTCGCCCACGCAGACGCCGGTGTCGTGGCAGATGCCCGAGCAGCAGTCCGCGGAGGTCTCGCATTCGGCGCCGAAGGGGATGCAGCCGTTGACGTTGGGCTCGCAGGAGAAGTTGATGCAGAGGCCCGAGTCGCAGCAGTCGCTGTTGGTGGTGCAGATCTCGCCCAGCGGGGAGCAGGAGCCCGCGCAGGTCAGGTTGCCGGCGTCGTCGGGCAGGCAGATGCCCGAGCAGCACTCGTCACCGAAGGTGCAGTCGGCGCCGTCGTCAAAGCAGCCCGCCGAGGAGTCCGGCGAGAAGCAGCGGGTCACGCCCAGCAGGGTCTCGAGGCAGAGCTGGGTGCCGCCCTCGGGACCCGACGGACAGCAGTTGGTGGACTGGCCCATGGCGCAGACCTCGCCCTCGGGCATGCAGCCCAGGGCTTTCTCGCAGCGCAGCACGCCGGTGGACAGGTACTCGGCGCAGAGGCCCGAGCAGCAGTCGGTGGCCTCCTGGCAGATCTCGCCCCAGGGGCGGCAGCCGGAGTTGAACTGGCACACGGCCACGCCGGTGCCCGGATCGGCGCAGACGCCCGAGCAGCACTCATGGTAGCCGGTGCAGGGCTCGCCCACGGTCTGGCACTCGGACATCACCGGGCACAGGCCGTCGTCGCCGCAGACGCCCGAGCAGCAGTCCGAGCCCTCCATGCACAGTTCGCCCTCGGAGCGGCAGGAGTTCACCTGGATGCAGCGCATCTCCTCTCCGATGGCCGCGCACATGCCGCTGCAGCAGGATGAGGATTCGCCGCAGAGCTCGCCGGTGACCAGGCAGGAGGAGCCGCTGTTGAGGCAGTTGGTGCCGTCGCAGTTGGACGAGCAGCAGTCGGTGTCGGCGTCGCATTCGCCGGTCTCGACGGCGCAGATGCCCTCGTCCGAGCACAGGCCGTCGACACAGGACAGGGAGCAGCAGTCCGCGGCCAGCTCGCAGGTGTCGCCGGCGCCGGTGCAGCCGCCGACGACGCACTGCATCTCCCCGGCGGGGGTGGTCTCGCACTTGCCCGAGCAGCACTCCGAGGAGGTCAGGCAGACGTCGCCCAGTTCATAGCAGAGCCCGGTGGGTCCAAGGCACATCTCCTGCTCGCAGCGGCCCGAGCAGCACTCCTCGGGGGCGCCGCAGGCCTCGGCCACGGCCAGGCACTGGGTGTTGTTGAGGTTGTTGAGGTTGTTGACGTTGTTGGTCTGGTTGTTCTCGATGGGAGCGACCGTGCCGTCGTCGCAGGACGAAAGGGATGCGAGCAGCCACGGGCCGGTCGCGATCCAGAGGATAAGGGCCGATTTTGTCAAAAAGGAATGCAGTCTGGTCATGGTGTCCTCCTGCCCCGTTTGAATCTGCGGATCCGTCTGGATCCGCCGCGGATCCGTCTGGATCCGCCGATCACGGGGCTGTGTTCTGGATCATGCTCAACATGGCGTCCATGCGGAACGGCTTCTGGAGAAAGTCCACGCGCTGGTCCCGGAGCAGCTCGTGGAGCCGGCCGGTGCAGTCCCAGCCGCTGATGATGACGACCCGGGGATGGGGACTGGGCTCGGCGCTGAGCGTGTCAAAGACCTCGATGCCGCTGAGGCCGGGCATGCAGATGTCCAGCAGGATGACGTCGTAGGACCGTTCCTGCTGCCAGGCGCTCAGAAAAAGCGACCCCGACTCGAAGGTGTCCACCTGGTGTCCACGCAGGGCCAGGGCACGCTGGAGGACGCGCAGCAGGGCGGCCTCGTCATCGACCACGGCGATGCGGAGCGGGGCGGCTGAGTGCAGGGACGCGTCTTGAGGCACGGCTCGGTTCCTGTTCCCGGAGCGAATGGGTCGTTCCGTGACCATCAGTTGCACGAGGTCGCCGGATCGGTTCACCTGATTCCCATTATTTTCAAAAAAGTGAGATCCGCAGCCCCGCGAGGACCTCGGAGAACGGATTGCCCGCGTGGGCGACCTCGCGATCGGCGA
>PHAZ01000225.1 GCA_002841825.1 Deltaproteobacteria bacterium HGW-Deltaproteobacteria-22
AAAAATCACTGGCAACAATTGCCAACTTCAACTAACCTGTCTTCAGTAACCCGCATTGCACAAGGGGTTTTCGAGCATGTGTGCAGTTTCGATGATCCCATAATCACCGTTCGCCGAGCCCTGTCCCTCCTGTGGCCACCCCGGTTCGAAATCCCAAGGCTCCCGGAAGAAACACTTTTACTGGAAAATTTTGATGAGAGCGGAATCTTTCAGCTTGCTAATATTTTTTTCTTGTCTAAAAGGAGTTTGCGAGGTTTTGTATTTACGAAACTTTGCAAATCTTATACCCCATGGAGATCTGCCATGAACTTGGATAACAATGACCCCCGAATTGAGAGAATGATTGAGGAATTTGCCATTCAAATGGAGGTTTTCGGCCTGCCCAAGTTGGGGGGTAGATTATTTTCAGCCCTTCTTTTTGCCGATCCACCGGAGAAGAGCACCCAGGAGTTGATCCGGCTGACCGGCGGTTCCAAGGGGGCCATCAGCCAGATGATGCGCCTGCTGAGTCAGTTTGGTCCGATTGAAAAATGCGCATCGCCCAATATCCGGGGGCACCACTACCGCCTTCGCAGGCACTTCCTGGTGGACATGCTTGAGCAAAAAATGAACGCCATCCGGGGATTCCATAAATTCCTGAAATCCAAAGAAGAGGAGTTCACCTTCCTGCCGGAACAGGCCCGCGAGAATATTCAGGAAATGATTGAATTTCAAATATTCTTTGAACGAATTGTCCTGGAAGCCTTTGATAACTGGAAAGAACAGAAATCCAAGCGAAGTGCCTCCGGTAGCATGAATATTGTCACGCAGGAAAAGGAATGAATCCATTATGATGAAGCGCATCCTCAGCATCGTCTTCGCCCTCGTCGTCCTCGGCGGGCTTTCTCTCATGGTGGTTCGGAGCATCCAGAAAGGCATCGCTGAAAAAAAGGCTCAGTTGGAGAAGCAGAAACAACTGAGCGCCATGGATCGGCGGCTCATCGTGGGCGTCACCCCCGTCGAGCGCATGGACCTGGACCGCTCGTTTTCTGCCTCGGGCACCCTGGTGGCCAGGACCCAGGCCACCGTGTTCTCCATGGTGCCGGGCATCGTCCTGGGACTGAAGGTGCAGGAGGGCGACGTGGTCAAGGCCGGCGACACCCTGGCGCGCCTCGACGCGGCCAAGAGCGCCCTGGGCTACCAGCAGGCCCGCGCCATGCAGGCCCAGGCGAGGCTCAACTATGAGAACACGAAGAAGAACTTCCAGGACATCAAGACCCTCTACGACCAGAAGGCCGTCACCCAGAACGACTACGAGAAGATGGAGCTGGGGCTGAAGATGGCCGAGCAGCAGGTCAACCAGTCCAGCGCGGCCGTGTCCCTGGCCTCGGCCTCGTGGTCCGACGCGACGATCACGGCGCCCATCGACGGCACCGTCATCATGAAGGCCGTCGAGATGGGCGACCTCATGACCTCCTCCCAGGCCATGAAGACCTCGCCGCTGATGATCATCGCCAAGCTCGACGTCATGAAGCTCGACGTCTTCGTGCCCGAGAAGTACCTGTTGTACATGCGCAAGGGCCAGAAGTGCAGGATCCGTGTGGACGCCTACGACCATGTCTTCACGGGCGAGATCGACCAGGTGGGCGAGATGCTCGACGCGGTGGCCAAGACCCTCAAGGTGACGATCCTGATGCCCAACGAGGCTTTGTCCTACAAGGAAGGAACCGTCACGCACCAGATGGAGCGGCCCCTCAAGGTCGGCATGTTCGCGCGCGTGGACATCCTCCTCGAGAAGCGGACCGCCGTGGCCACCGTTCCCGTGGACGCCATCATCCACCGGGACGGCTTCGACTTCGTCTTCGTGCACAAGGACGGCAAGGTGTCCCTGCGGCTGATCAAGGTCGGCGTGACGGAGGACAAGCTCGCCGAGGTCGTCGCCGGCCTGACCGAGAAGGAACAGGTGGTCGTCCTGGGCCAGCGCGCGCTCTTTGACGGACAGTCGGTTCGCCTGATGGAGGAGGATCCGTTCAAGTACTACCAGACCTGGGGCAAGGTGTCTCAATGAGCCTGTCCAGGACTTTCGTTCACCGGCCCACCGCCACCCTGATCTTCTTCCTGGCCATCACCCTCATGGGCCTGGTCAGCCTCAAGTTCATGAAGCTCGATCTCATGCCCGACATGGAGATCCCGGTCATCACGGTGGTCACCGTCTACCCCGGCGCCAGCCCTGAGGACGTCGAAAAGAACGTCACCAAGGTCCTGGAGGAGCAGCTCTCCACGGTCAGCGGCGTCGACGAGATCACCTCCAAGTCCCAGGAGAACATCTCGACGGTCACCCTGAAGTTCGACTGGGACACCAACCTGGCCGAAGCTTCCAACGACATCCGCGACAAGATAGGCCTGGCCAAGCGCTTCCTGCCCGATGACGTGGAGGAGCCCTTCCTGTTCAAGTTCGACATGTCCATGATCCCGGTGATGTTCATGTCCATCCAGTCCACGCCCGAACGCTACCCCACCCTGCGCCAGTTCGCCGAGGACCACATCGTCAACCCGCTGAAGAACCTCCCCGGCGTGGCCCAGGTGCAGATGTTCGGCGGCCTCGTCCGCCAGGTCCGCGTGGAGCTGGACCGCCAACGCATCGAGGAGACGGGGGTGACCTACGACGCGGTCAAGGGCGTGATCGCCACGGCCAACGTGTCCACTCCGGGCGGCGACCTCACCGTCAACGACACGACCTTCCTGCTCCGCGTTCCGGGCGAACTGGGCCGGCCGCAGGAGCTCGAGGGGCTGGTGGTCGGCATGAACCCGAACACCGGCGCGGTGGTCCACCTGCGGGACATCGCGACGGTGACCGACACCACCGAGGAGCAGACATTCTTCGCCGTGGGCAAGAACGGCCCCTCCCTGATGCTGATGGTGCAGAAGCAGTCCTCGGCCAACACCGTCACGGTGGGACGCGCGGTGCTCAAGCGCCTCGACAACCTCAAGAAGACCCTGCCCAAGGACGTCGAGATCGTCCTCGTCATGGACTTCACCAAGAACATCACCAGGACCATCGACAACCTGACCCAGACCGTCACCACCGGCGGTGTCCTGGTCATCATCGTTATCCTGCTCTTCCTGCGCAACTTCAAGGGCAGCCTGATCATGGCGATCACCATCCCGACGTCCATGGTGGTCTCCTTCCTGTTCATGTACCTCAAGGGCTACACCATCAACATGATCTCGCTGACCTCGTTGTCCATCGCCATCGGCATGGTCGTCGACAACGGCATCGTGGTGCTCGAGAACATCTTCCAGCACCTCGGCCGGGGGGAGCGGCCGCGCGAGGCCGCCGTGGCGGGAACCCAGGAGGTGCTCGGCGCGATCATGGCCTCCACACTCACCACGGTCGCGATCTTCTTCCCCGTGCTGTTCGTCGGGGGCGTGGTGGGCATCATGTTCTCCCAGATGGCCTTCGTGATCACCTTCACCCTGCTGACCTCCCTGCTGGTGGCCATGGCGCTGGTGCCCACCCTGTCCGGGCTCCTGCTGAACCACAAGAAACCCCGCTGGATCTTCGGCTGGTTCTTCGACAAGTCCGAGCTGGCGTTCACTTCACTCGAAGCCGGCTATCGCTGGCTGCTCACCCTGGCCCTGCACAACAAGTTGATCACCTTCACCATCATCGCGGCCGTCTCGCTCTCCTCGATCCTGCTGGTGCCCTACGTCGGCACCGAGTACATGCCCCAGATGGACAGCGGCTCGATCCAGGCCTTCGTCGAGCTCCCGCCGGGCACCAAGGCCCAGGTGACCGAGAAGTACGTCAAGGAGCTGGCCGCCCGCATCCAGATGGAGGTGCCCGAGGTCCGGACCATGATGACCCTGTGGGGCCAGAACAAGAACGGCGGACTGATGAGCGGCGCCCAGCAGGGCGACAACTACGGACAGGTCATGGTGGCGCTGATCGACAAGAAGGACCGCAGGCGCACGGCCCAGCAGATCGCCGAGTCGCTGCAGCACCTGACGACGTTGTTCCCGGGGGCGAGCATCAAGATCCTGATGCAGGACCAGGGCGCCCAGATGATGGGAGGACAGGCCAAGCCCGTCTCCATCGAGATCTACGGGGAAAACGACCAGGTGGCGGCCTCCCTGGCCAACACGCTGGAGGCCGGCCTGAAGTCGATCCCGGGCGTCACCAACATCCAGATCAGCCGCAAGGACGGCAACCCCGAGATGGGCGTGATCCTCGACCGCGACAAGGCCTCCCTGACGGGGGTCAACATGTACACCGCCGGCAACACGGTTCGCACGGCCTTCAACGGGCAGATCGTCTCCCGGTACCGCGAAAACGGCAAGGAGTACGACATCTTCGTGCGCCTGGACCCGGAGGACCGCCGGAGCCTCAAGGACCTGATGGACCTGCGCATCCCGACGGTCACCGGCAGGTTCATCGAGCTGGGCAACATCGCCACCCTGAACCAGCACCAGGGCCCCATCGCCATCGAGCGCAAGAACCAGCAGCGCATCGTGAAGGTCGAGGCCGACATCATGGGCCGTGACGTGGGCTCGATCTCCGAGGACGTGGAGGCGCTGCTCAAGACCATCCAGGTGCCCGACGGGTTCCAGATCCTGATGGGCGGCGCCCGCAAGGACCAGCAGGAGAGCTTCGGCCTGCTGATCCTGGCCATGATCCTGGGTGTCCTCCTCGTCTACTTCGTCATGGCCGCCCAGTTCGAGTCCCTGCGCGACCCGTTCATCATCCTGTTCACCATCCCGTTCGCCATGCTCGGCGCCCTGTGGGGCTTCGTGATCTCGGGACAGACCCTGTCGATGCTCTCGTTCGTCGGCCTGATCATGCTTGTGGGCATCGTCGTCAACAACGGCATCGTGCTGGTGGACTTCACCAACCTGCTGCGCGAGCGCGGACTGGGCGTCATCGATGCCGTGACCCGGGGCGGCACCTCCCGCCTGCGGCCCGTGCTCATGACCACGGTGACCACCATCTGCGGCATGATCCCCCTGGCGATGAGCACCGGCGAGGGCTCCGAGATGTGGGTGGCCATGGCCACGGTCATCATCGGCGGACTGACGGTTTCGACCTTCATCACGCTGTTCTTTGTCCCCGTGATGTACACGTTCTTCGAGCAGGGACGGCAGCGGCGCGCCGACCGCCGGAAGGGCAGGCGCATGGACCAGCGTCGGCTGGAGATCATCGCCATGGAGGAGAAATCATGAGCGACACGAATACGAACGCGACCCTGACCTACCTGGTCTATGATTCCACGCTGGAATCGGAGGTGCTGGAGTTCCTCTCCGACTTCGAGATCCGGTACTTCACCCTGTGGTCCGAGGTGTTCGGGAAGGGATCCCACTCCGAGCCCCGCATGAACTCGCACACCTGGCCGGGCACCAACCGCGTCATCGCCATCCTCGCCGACCAGACCACGGAGGATCACCTGTACACGCTGGTGGCCCATGTCCGCCAGAAGACGCCCGGCGTGGGCATCAAGGCGTTCACCGTCCCGGTGCTGCGGCACTCGTGAGGATATGGTTGCAATTGTATTTGACAATAAATGCATTCACCGAGGACTCTGGCGGGGTTTCCACCCGTTGGTTCCCGGAACGGAGGTGAGCGCATGATCCCTGCGCTCGTTTTTTCCCTGTTGCTCGTTCCAGCCACGCCGGCCAGCCCCCCGGTGCCGGTCAACCAACCGCAGCCCCCGGTCCCGACGGTCCTGACGCAGCCGAAGGAGACGTCGCCGGCTCGTAAAGAGACGCCTCCGGCTCGCAAAGAGACTCCGGTGCCCGTGACAGCCCCGGTGCCCGTAGACCCGGAGCCCGTGGAGACACCACCGGCTCCCGTGGAGATCCCGGACGCCGCCTATCCGGTGAAGTCCATCTCCCTGCCGGAGATCCTGGCCCGCGCGATCTCGCACAACCGCGGCCTCAGGGAGGCGGGGCTGAAGATCCTCACCAGCCGCGCCACGATCCGGGCCACCTCGGCGATGTTCGACACGCAGTTGTCGGCCAACCTCAACGTGGTGTCGCAGGAGAGCGAATTCGTCCCGGGGAACGTCTTCTCGGTCACCAGCGTGAAGAAGTACAGCTTCGACGCCCAGATCGCCCGGCTGCTGCCCACCGGCGGCATGGTGGCCCTTCAGTTCTCGACCTCCCGCATGGACCAGGTCATGACGCTGGCCATGGGCGGTCCGCCCACCGAAATGGAGAGCAAGGCGTTTACGAACGCGTTCACGTTCGTGTTCAGCCATCCGCTGCTGGCCGGCTTCGGAAGGGACGTCACCACGGCCGCCACGCAGAAGGCCCGCATCCAGCTCGACGCGGACCGCCTCTCCCGTGAGGCGAAGGCGCAGGCGCTGGTGCGCGATCTCGTGATCTCGTACTGGAACCTGTGGCTGTACTGGCAGGAGCAGGATCTGCTCGCGGTCAGCCTGAAGGTGACCCAGAGCCAGCTCGGGTTGACCAAATCGCTGCTGACGGTCGGTCGCGCCAAACCCTCGGACCTGCTGGCCGTGCAGAACGCGGTGGCCCAGCGCGAGGGTGATCTGATGCTCTCGCGCATCCGCATCCTGCAGGCGTCCCTGGCCATCAAGAGCCAGCTGGACCTGCCCCTCGAGGAGGAGCCGATGCTGCTGCGCCCGGCCGACAAGGACCTCCCGTTCGTCGCGAAGTCCCTGCCCGCGGAGCTGGTGGCCTCGGTGCTGAAGCGCTCCCGGGACCTGGCCATGCTCGAGAAGCATCTCGAACTGCTGCGCCAGGAGGAGAAGATCGCCCGCGAGGGTCTCCTGCCCAAGCTCAACGTCACCCTCACCGCCGGCCCCACCGGCACCTCCAACGAGTACTCGGCCGCCTGGGAGAGCCTGGTGAAGTTCTCGGGGTTCACGATCACCGGCGGCCTGTCGTTCTCGTGGTCGGTCGAGCAGACCCAGGCCAGGGCGACCCTCGAGATCCTCGACCTGAACGCGCAGAACCTGCGCCTGCAGAAGGAGAACCTCTCCAACGGCCTGGTCATGGCGGTGATGCTCTCCCGCGAGATGATGCAGACGGCGCAAAAGCGCGTCGGGCTCGCCAGACTCGCCGTGGAGTCCGCCGAGGCCCACCTCCAGCTGGAGAACAACCTG
>PHAZ01000226.1 GCA_002841825.1 Deltaproteobacteria bacterium HGW-Deltaproteobacteria-22
TTTTTCTCCCTTGACGCTTTTTTATTTTGTCAGAGAGTGGAACCCGACCCGTCTGAACCCCCGTTGCATCGAAGGAGCCTTTCCCGCGATGACCGCTCCGTATCTCTCTGATTTGCCAAAGGAGTTGCACCATGCACGTTGACTTGATCTTTCCTGTGTTGGGCGACACATTACCAGTGGATCATTCTTACAAGCTCTTCTCAGCAATCTCGGGCTTAGCTGCAAACCTCCATGAACAGGAGGACGTAGGCATCTTCCCGATCAACGGAACCCTGGTCGGTGGGCGCCGGCTCCGGATCAACCGGAGCAGCCATCTAGGGATCCGGCTTCCCTCGGAATCACTGTCGATTGCCTACATGCTTGCCGGAAAGGCGCTTCGCATCGACGATTCGACAATCCGTCTTCAGATCCCGGTAGCCCACTTGATCCAGCCTGCAACCCTGCTCTACAGCCGACTAGTCGTTTTCAAGGGACACACAGAACCTAAATCATTTCTATCCTGTGCAAAGGAGAAACTTTTGTCACTGGGGATCACCCACGGCGTTCCGTCACTGGTCGAGCAGAAAAGCATCCAATCGCTTAACGAAGGAAAACAGACCGGTTCCCACTCGCCCTATCTTCGGCGGACGTTGCAGGTGAAGGACAGTTCCATCGTCGGCTTTGCCCTGCGGGTGGATCAGTTGACCGAGGAAGAGTCGATCCGGCTGCAGGAACAAGGCCTGGGCGGAAGAAGACACATGGGGTGTGGTCTGTTCATCCATCCGGCAGCCGGAGGCAAGTGATGGTGCCCAAACGGCTGCTGGCCAAAAGCCTGCCGGAGACCGGGCCCATTCCGGAGGGAGCCCTCTTCACCGGTCATGCCGAAGCCGTGCTCGCCTCGGTTGAACTTCTTTATCCTGCGGTGCTTGATGGCTTGGCTAACCTGACGGGACTGCCTTCAGGCGAGGAACGCGAGGCCTTTATCCGTTGCGTTCGTCTGGCCGCACTGTGTCATGACCTCGGAAAGGCGAACTCTGATTTCCAGGAAATGGTTAGAGGCGATGCATCCAGGCAATCCGTTCGGCATGAAGCCTTGAGCTTATACTGGCTGCAACAAACAGACATCGGCAATCAATTTTTCCGGTCCCTTCCGACATGGACATCTCTGGCCGTCTTCGCGGCCGTGGCAGGTCATCACCTGAAATATCCCGATCCCGTGGAGCGGGTCGGTTACCAGGTTCAGTACTATTGCGATCATGACGATTTTCGTCAGGTCACCCGGAGAATCCGTGAGGAGTTCAACATCGAGGTGGAGGACCTTCCCCGCCAGACAATTCAACTGGACGCATTTGGCAATCTCGTTCCAGTCCTAAATGCCATCGGAGACCGGTTCTCCCTGGCGGAAGACCGTTTGTCCGAGCAGGACCATCTGTGGATCGCGGCAGTGAAGACCACGTTGATGTGTGCTGATTTGATCGGCTCCATCTGGGCTGGCACAGATCAGGATCGTACCATGAACTGGGTGCTGGCTTCCCTGCAGAAGACCCTTGGCGCGGAGGACCTGGCTTCGGTTGTGGAAGCCCGGCTGCGAGCATTCCCGCCCAGACCCTTCCAGTTGCAGGTCCGGGATGCATCCTCGAATACCACGCTTGTCAGGGCAGGGTGCGGAACCGGCAAGACGGTCGCCGCCTACCTGTGGGCTCAACGTCGTGCGCCCGGGAAGCGTCTGTTCTTCTGCTACCCCACCACGGGGACGGCCTCGGAGGGATTTGCCGGATATCTGCATGACCCTGACTTTGATGCGCTGCTGGTGCATCACCGCTCCCATGTCGACTACCGCCTGTTACCCGGCATGCCGCAACATCAGCAGGGCAGCGATGAGGCCTGTGAACTTGCCATGCGGGTCGAGGCATTGGAGATGTGGCCGGTCCCTGCCGTCGTATGTACCGCCCATACCGTGCTGGGTCTGTTCGAGAACTATCGACGAGGCATCTATGCATGGCCGTCCTTGTGCCAGGGGGTCTTTGTCTTCGACGAGATCCATGCGTTCGGAGATCGGCTGTTCAGCGTGCTGCTGCGATTTCTTTCGGCCTTCCCCAGGGTTCCGGTGCTGCTCATGACCGCCACGCTGCCCGAGCCACGCTTGGACGCACTGAAAAGACTGCAGTCGATTCGGGGCGAACTCCAGCTCATTGAAGGACCCCCGGAGCGCGAAATGGCAGTGCGATATCGCATTGGCAGGAGCGATGCGACCCAGGCCATGGAGCAGGCCAAGGCCTGTCTCCAAAACGGAGGCAAGGTTCTCTGGATCGCCAACACCGTCAGTCGCGCGACGGAAGTGGCCCAGCTGGCATGGGACCGGAGATTGCCCGCGGAGCTCTATCACAGCCGCTTCCGCTATCGGGATCGGCTCCATCGCCATCGGGCCGTGGTGGACGGTTTTGCCACCGGCGCACCTGCCATGATTGCCGTGACGACCCAGGTCGCCGAGATGTCCCTGGATCTTTCCGCGGATCTTCTGGTCAGCGAGGTGGCGCCGGTTCCGGCGATGATTCAGCGTCTGGGGAGGCTGAATCGCGCTGTTGCCATTCCCGAGGCGCCCCGGGATGCCGTCTTCATCGAGCCGCCATCCAAAAACCCGTACGCACAAGATGACCTCGCATGGGAGATCGCCGACAAGTGGTTGACCGCCGTATCCTTGCCCGGTGGCGTCAGCCAGGCCGATTTGAGACTGCATTTCGAGGGTCTGGCGCAGGAGGACGAAAAGGTTCCCGAGGTTCACCCATGCGGCTGGCTCGATGCCGGCATTCAGTCGCGCACCACGGGTTCGATCACGGACCCGGGGTTTACGGTGGAGTGCATCCGGGAAGAGGACCTGACGGAGGACCCGGCCGAAGTGGCGATTCCCATGCCGTTTCCACCCTGGAAGGACGCTCTGTCCCAGTGGAAGCGGCGGGGTTTCTATTGGATCGCACCGGAGGGAACGGTCGATTACAGCGAAAGCAGAGGTGCCAGATGGGTGAAATGAGAATCGGTCTTTTCGATCCGGGCATGACGGCCTACCACCGCGTGGGCCTGGCGGGATTGTACATGGCGTGCGAGTCACTGGAGAAGGCCGGGAGTTGGACCGGTCCCGGTGGCTGGAAGTTGGAGCCGAAGGCCATCGTTCTGGACCTGAGTGATGATCCTGCCGCGTTTTTCGAGCGTTTGTTCACGCTCTCGTTCGGCATCGATTCCATCGGGAGGATTGAATTTCCCCACCTCAAGGCCAGCACGATGGGCGACGTTGAGCGCTTTCATTTCTCCGACGCCATCGGTTCCACGTTTTTGCAGCATGGGCAAACGCGAAAGATGGACAAGGCGGAATCGACGCTGGCGGTCGCGGTGGAAGACCGGCAAATCATCCGAAGGTTCAAAAAAGTGCAGGGATACAGTCACCAGAAGTTACATGGCGATCTCGTCGATCGAAAAGGCCGGTTGGCCAGCGAAGTCGATGTGGCCGGCTGGCTATTTCCCGGAGCGGCCGTCCGGCATGTCGTTTTTTCAGGCGACACAAAGTTTTCTGCGCCGGTCCCGTCGATCCTGCTGTTCGCCTTTTGTCCGATGGGCTCCTTGTACTACCGTCTCAAGAAGATCACGACGGAGGGCAAGTTAGATGCCCGCATGCGCTATGCAATCGTCCTACCCGACGTAGTGGATCTGGCAGACTACTCCCGTCGCTATCGCGCCCTGCTGAATACCTCGGTGATCTCCGAACTGCATGCCGCAAGCATGGGGGATGCCGGCTTCCTGGCCCTGGTCGGTCTCCAGATGCATACGACCGCGTCCCGCCAGGGCGTGGTGGGTTGCCAGGTGGTCACGATGGGGTCTTTGCCATGGGATAAAAAGCAAAAGAACCGAAGTTGTCTGATTTCTTTAAAAGACGTTCCTGGCAGCGTGCTACAGGGGGTTTCCCTGCTGCAGCGGACATATCCTGCAAAGATTATCCTGAACGAAAAGAAGGGCGAATGGAACTGGTGGGTCGCGGTCTCGGCCGTCCGCGGGCTTTTCGCCAACAACCTGGCGCTCGGGCAGCCGTGGTACCAGGATTTCCAGAAACTGATGGCGTCGAAAACCGTAGCCCAGAAAGCCCGTTACGGATTCCAGGGATTGGATGGAAAAGGAGGATTTGAAGAGATGATTGAACACGCAACCTTTATCGAACCGGTACACAAGTTGTTCATCCAGGCCATGCACGAGGCCATCCGGCGGCGCTACGGCGCCCTGGCCGCCCGTTCTGCGGAGAAGGGCGAACGCATTCCCTTCGACCGCGAGTTCGAGCGGATGCGCACCGGGCTGGCCCGTGCGAAGAACCAGCAGACGCTGCGGGCTGAGATCGCCGACCTGTTCTCCCGATCAGGGACAAACTCGGTGCTTCAGGCGGGCTGGCACGACCTGCTTCCTCTTTTGGAGGGTAGGGACTGGCAGATGGTCCGTGACCTCGCGCTCATCGCGCTGGCTTCCTATGGCGGGAAAGAGGCCGTCGTGACCGAGGTTGGGGAAGAGATAGAAGAATAACCTCATTCAACGAAGGAGTTGAGCTCATGAGTACGCATATCTACGGAAACATCGTGACCCATCATGGCGCTGCGGCCAACAACCGCGGCGAGAACGACGGCAACATCACCACGCTCCAGAAACTGCTCTGGAAGGGTAACGTCCACACCACGGTTTCGTCCGAGGCCATCCGCTGGGCCATCCGCTACTTCTGGCAGCTGCGCGGCCTCCCGGTGAACCGGGTCTGGAACCCGGAAAAGGACACGCACGAGTGGAAGGACGAGAAATGGACGGCGTGGGCCAAGGGGACCGGCGAGACGTTCATCGACGATGACGTCCTGGGCTTCATGAAAGCCGAGGGGGCCAAGGCCGAGGGAGGCAAGGGCGAGAAGGGGCATGCCGACAAGCGCAGAGGTGTCCTGGAAGTGGCCCGGGCTGTCTCGACGACCCCGTTTGCGGGGGACATCACCTTCAACGCCAAGAGCGGTTTCAAGGAACGCACCAGCCTGTACGGCACCGAGGTGCATGCCACGCGCTACCAGTATGGTTTTGCCTTCACGCCGGACCGGCTGCGTGACGCCGGCCGGGCGGCGCAGGTCCTGGAGGCCATATGCAACCTCGGCGAGGTCGCCGGCAACCACAGCCGCTTCCTGTTCGACTTCTCCCCCGAGTCTGTCGTGCTGCGGCTGACCGACGATCCGGCGCCCCGCCTCCTGTTCTGTATGACAGAACAAAACGACGAGGTCCAGGCGGGCGCGCTGATCGACCTGCTGGAATCAAAAGATGTCAAACCTGAGGAAATCTACGTCGGCGGGCTCGTGTCAAAGGCCTATGACTGGAAGAAGCACGCGGGTGTACACGCTTTCGCTGGGGTCAAGGATGCATTCGCTGCGCTGCAGGCGGATCTGGCGAAGCGAAAGTGAGGGTTTCAACATGGATCCGATCGCACTGATCATCGATGTTCCGATCTGCTCGTTCCGCAAGGGATCGGCCCGCTCGTTCCTTGAATCGGAGGAGTTTCCGCCACCGTCCACCGTGTATGGTTGCCTTCTGTCCCTCATCGGCGAGGAGGACCGGCATGCGTACATCGGGACGGAGCTGGCCCTGGCCGTCGAAGAGCTCCCGCGCAAGTCGGTCGTGCTGCGAAAGACCTGGCGGATGAAGGAACGGGTACCACCGGGAACGGGCGTGAACGCCAAGCCGGATCTGCAGGAACTGCTGACCGATGTCCGGTTGCGTGTCTGGGTGCGACCGGGGCAGCTGGCTTCGCGTGTCGCCGACGCGCTGCGCGCGCCGGGTGACGTGGTCCGATATGGCGGTTTGAGCCTGGGAGAGAGCCATGACTTGGTCAACGGCGTCTCCTTCGTGAAGCCCGATGAGCCGGTCCGGTCGCTGGTATGGCTTGAGAGGATGGCCAACGGCCGGACTCCGGTGACCGTCTGGGTGGATCACGTTGGCGCGGCCGCGACCCGCTGGCAACAGGCCGAGTGCGCGTCGGCGCTTTCTGACCGGGATCTGGCCCAGGCCAGTCTCTGGTTCCGAATCGGTCCGGAGGTGACGTGAACATGGTCGATTCCCCGTTGCGGGTCATGGGTCTTCACTCCATCACCTACTGCCCGCGTCTTTTCTACCTGGAGGAAGTGGAAGGTCTGCAGGTCGAAGACGAGGCTGTTTTTTCTGGGCGTGCTCTTCATGAGATCTTGGAAAAAGAGGAGAAGGACGCCGGGGAGATCGTCTCGATGGAGGTCGGGAGCGAACGGCTAGGCCTGACGGGTAAGGTGGACGCGCTGAGGCGGCGCAACGGTGAAATCATCCCGTATGAACACAAAAAGGGGCGCAGCCGCAAGGACGGCAAGAAGGCACAGGCATGGCCTGCCGACCGCATTCAAGTATGTGCATATGGAATGCTTCTGGAAGAGGCCCTGGCCAAACCGGTTCGTGAATGCAGAGTCCGATACCACGCAGACGCGGTCACCGTTACCTTGCCATTGGATGAGCAGGCACGATGCGATGTGATGGAGACACTTAAGAGAGCACAACAACTGCGTGAATGCATCCAGCGGCCGTCGATATCCAAGAATGAGTGTCAATGTATCAAGTGCTCCCTGTCACTGGTGTGTTTGCCTGAGGAAGAGCGCTTCATCGAGGATCCAGACTGGCAGCCGGTACGATTGTTTCCGCCAGAATGCGATCGACGCACTCTTCACATTCTTGAGCATGAAGCCCGGGTTTCAAAGTGCGGGGATGGCCTGAGCGTGGAGACTCCGTCAACAGGAAAGGTAGAATACCCGGTCCACGAGATCGGGGCCGTCTGCCTGCACGGCTATGGACAGGTGACGACGCAGGCCCTGCATTTGTGCGCCGCCAACGAGGTCTTTGTTCATTACTTCACACCGGGAGGGCGATATGTCAGCACGCTTGCGCCGGTTGGTATCCAGGTCCAACGGCGCATCCGACAGTACCATGCACTGGCCGACCCCGCTTTTTGTCTTGAGTTGTGCCGGCGCCTGGTGATGGCCAAGGTGGAGAACGGTCTTCGATATATGCTCCGGGCAACGCG
>PHAZ01000227.1 GCA_002841825.1 Deltaproteobacteria bacterium HGW-Deltaproteobacteria-22
CATCCGCACGCCGAGGGAGAGCTCCACGTCAGGAACCGCCAGTCGACCTTCCAGGGCCCGCTGCGCGCGCAGTTGGGCGATCCGTGCCCGGCGAAGCTGGAGCTCGGGATGGCGTTGGATGCGGGCCTTGAGTTCTTCCGGAGAGGGGAGGTTCTCCGGCGTGGAGAACCGGCCGATCACTCCCTTGAACCGCGGACGGAAGTTGCCCCAGTTCGAAGAAAGCTGGCTCCGTGCGGCCTGTTTCTGACGTTCCAGATCCTGCAGGTCAAACCGCAGCAGGGCCAGCTGGATCTGGTATTGCTTGAGTTGGATGGGGCTTTCCTTGCCACCTTCGATGCGTGCGGCGATGGCCTGCTCGAGGGTCATGGCATTCCCGAGCTGGGCCGCGAGGTTGATCTGGCGTTCCTGCAGAAAGACCAGCCTGGCGAAGTCCAGCGTGACGGCGGAGAGCACCGACAGGCGGGTCAACTGAAACTGCACTGCCTCCAGCGCGGACTCGGTCTCGGCGAGCAGGACGCGGGCCCGGGGTTTGCCGCCCAGCTCGAGCACCTGGCTCACCTGCAGGGTCCACTGGCTGCCGCCGATGCCCCGGAACGGTCCTGAGCCCAGGAAGTCCTCGGCGGTCAGTTCCACGGCCGGGTTGGGCCCCACCCTGGTCGCCCGCACGCGGGCTGTGCGGAGCCGGTCGAGATCTCCGGCCCCCTGAAGCTGCGGATGGTGCTGCAGGGTCAGCGCCAGCGCGGTGGGCAGGTCCAGATCCCCTTCGGGCTCGGCGACCGGTGCCGTGCTTTTCTTTTCGGCGGGCAAAACCAGCGCTGCGACCGGATCGGTGCGGTCCCTGGGTCCGGCGCAGGTGGACAGGATCAACAATGAAATGATGGCGGGCCTCATGAATGGAACCTCCGGCACGGCAAAACTTTATGGGCACGAAAAATGAAATGTCAATCTTAATGAAAATAGAAGGCCAGCAACAGCTGCCGTTCAGCGTCGCCTGCGGCGGTGTCCGAGCCATGCGCCGAGGCCGGCCAGCCCTGCAGCCATGGCCAGAAGGCCGGTGAACAGCCAGGGGAAGCCATCATCCCCTGCGGAGACGGGGTCGGGCCGCAGGGAGGAGAAGGGCGGCGGCGCGGGGGGTGGTGTCGCGGGCACCATCGGGGCCTCCTTGCGGTACTCGCGCACCACCTCGATGCGCGGGGGCGTGTCCCTGGCGGGTTTCTGTCGCCGCAGATGCACGTAATCCAGCAGGGAGCCGTCCATGCGATGGGCCGAGAACTCGATCAGGTCGCCCTGGACGACCACTCGGGCATAGTTGTAAGTCGGCTCGGTCACCAGCGAGTACGGATGATTGTGCTTGATATAGTAAATGGGAGCTCCGCCGCCGGCGGTGATCGCGTAGTTCAAACCGTCGACACGGCCGCGCTCATACATGTGATCGTGTCCGGCGAACAGCATGTCCACACCATAGCGGCGCATGTCGTCGACCAGCCCGGAATCGAGGAGCTCCTGCTGTGGACCATGGGGTCCGGAGGTGTAGGGGCTGTGGTGGACCGAGACGAACAGGTGCCGGATCTGCGGGTTGGCGGCCGCCTCCTTCAACTGCGTGCGCAGCCAGGCAGTCTGAGGCGCGCCCACGAACGGTTTGTTGGCGTTGAGCACGAAGAAGCGGCTGTTGCCCCAGGTGAAGGCATAAACCACCTCCGGCTGGGGACCGTCGTCGGGCACCGCGAAGAACCGGCGGTACAGTTCGAGGCCGCGCTCGAAGGCGTTCTCGTGGTTTCCCACCGTCGGATACAGCGGCACGCGGCGCATCAACGGGTTGGAGATCGTGAAGAAGCGGTACCAGTTGGACTTCTTCAGACCGTCGTCGACGAAGTCGCCGGTGTGAAGCACGAAGGAGGCCTGGTCGAACTCGAGGACCCGCACAAGCTGGCGGTGGATGCCGTGTCCGTGTCGCGTATCCCCGTAAACCAGGAAGGTGAACGGCTCCATCGGTCCGGGGGCGGTGCGCACGACGTCGGTCACAGGTCCGGAGCCGGTCGTGACCGTGTACTCGTAGCGTGATGAGGGCACCAGCCCTTCGAAGCGAACCTCGTGATGCTCGCCGGGTCCGGAGGCCTGCTCCCATGCGTCGGCCGTGACGAGGCTCCGCAGTCTGATCGAGCAGGTCTCCCGGCCGTGGGTCTCCCACAGGATCGACAGCGCTGTGGGGGTCACGTTCTGCACGTAGGGATCACGTGCGAGCGGGTCCTGCCTGCGGGCTGGCTCTGGGCCCGTCTGCCCCAGCAGCAGGGGGATGCAGAGAATCAGCAGCGGGTTCATGCGGTAGGCCTCCTCCGCCGGCGCCAGATGAAAAAGAGGCAGCCGGCCAGACCAATGAAGATCACCGCGGTGCCGAAGTAAAGCGAAACCGGACGGCTCCGTTCCATTCCATGCGTCTCCGGTTTTTGCGTTCCGGGGGGCGCGGTCGGAGGTCCCGGGGCGTCGCGGGCAGGCCTCCGGAATGTATTCACGACCTCGATCCCGGTGGCTCTACCTTTGGGAGAGTCCGATTTCCTCAGTTGCACATAGTCCAGCAGGGAGCCGTCCATGCGCCAGGCCGACAGTTCCACGCGATCGCCGTCTACGTGAACCCGGCAGTAGTGGTGCACGGGCTCGGTGACCAGCGAGGTGGGGAGGTTCTCCTTCACGTAATATATCGGCGCGCCGCCGCCGGCCGTGATGATGTAGGTCAGGCCGTCCACGAGTCCCCGCTCGTAGAGGTGATCGTGGGCCGAGAAGGTCATGTCCACGCCATAGCGGCGCAGGTCGTCGACGAGGCCCGAGTCCAGGAGCTCCTGGTTGGGGCCGTGCGGGCCGGACGAATATGGGCTGTGGTGCACCGAGACGAACAGGTGCCGGATGCGCGGATCCAGCGCGGTCTCGCTCAACTGGGTGCGCAGCCACGCGGTCTGCGGCGCACCTATGAACGGCTTGTTGCTGTCGATCACGAAGAAGCGGCTGTTGCCCCAGGTGAAGGTGTACACCATCTCGGGGTAGGGGCTGTTTTCGGGCACGGAGAAGATCTGGCGGAAGTTGTCGGCACCGCTCTCGAAGGCGTTCTCGTGGTTGCCCAGCGTCGGGTACAGCGGCAGGCGTCTCATCAGCGGCCAGGAGTACTCCAGAAACTGGTTCCACTTGTCGTTGCGCAGGCCGTCGCTGACGAAGTCGCCGGTGTGGATCACGAATTCCGCGTCGTCGAATGCCATGATCTGGGCCAGCGTCTTGTGGATCCCGTGTCCGTTTCGCGTGTCGCCGTAGACCAGGAAGGTGAATGGCTGGTCCCCTTCGGGAGCGGTGCGGACGACGGCGCGGAAGGTCCCGGAGGACGTCGAGATGGCGTACTCGTAAGAGGATGACGGGACCAGACCCTCAAAGCGGACCTCGTGATGCCGGGCCGGGCCTGAGACCTGCTCCCAGGACACGGCCGAGGCCAGGCTGCGCAGGGTGGCCGTGAACGTCTCGTTGCGCGCGGTCTCCCAGAGCAGGGAGAGCCCTGTCGGCGTGACGTTCTGCACGTAGGGTCGACGCGGCATGGGAGGGGCGGCGCCCACCACGCCCGGTATCAGCAGCAAAAGGAGAAGAAAAGCTCGGGAAGACATGATTCTGGATTCCAACCAACCTGGAATCCATACCGTATAAACGGCCGGGATGCACTTTTTTCGTCCGGACGCGGAGCTGGTCCGAGGGTGTTCATGGTATGGCCGGGCATCATTTGGGAGTTGATGACCGCCGGGCGGGGAGATCAGATCCGTGACCGAGGAATTTTCCAGTGTCACTGTAATCCAGGGGCTTTTATCCGTCCGAATTGATAATAATTTCTCAAATTGGTTGGAATTTGTTTATTTGCAGCATGTCAAATCGTTTGTGGTACAAGGAAATAATCACATGCTCCCGATTCGGTTTGACAAAAGCTTCAACTCATTTTACTTGTGAGTCGCGCTTTTGGCGCAGGAAGGAGTCCCACAATGCTCGAATTTCGTTTCCACGGGCGTGGAGGTCAGGGGTCGGTGACATCGGCGGAACTGCTAGCTGTTACGGCCATCTCCGACAACAAGTTCGCCCAGGCATTCCCCAGCTTCGGTCCCGAACGCCGAGGTGCCCCGGTGCAGGCGTTCGCCCGCATCAGTGACACGCCGATCCGCAACCGCTCCAAGGTCTATCGGCCCAATGTAGTGCTGGTGCTCGACTACTCGCTGGTCTCCATGGTCAACGTGACCTCCGGTCTGGCCGAGGACGGCCTGCTGGTGGTCTCCACAGCGAACTCCGAGGAGCAGGTCCGCCGTGAGACGAAATGGAACGGCCGCCTGGCGATGGTCGACGGCATCCGCATCGCGATGACGCACATCAAGCGACCGATCAACAACACCGTCATGCTTGGCTCGCTGATCAAGGCCACGGGCTGCGTGAACATGAACCAGATGGAGGAGGCGGTCAAGGAGCGCTTCGGCAAGATCGCCGCGGTGAACCTCAACGCGCTCAAGGAAGCCTTTGAGACCGTCACCATCTCCGAGGGGGTGAAACATGGCTAAGAATCCTCTGGAACTGAAATGGCAGGAGATCCCGATGGGCTTTGTCCATTCGGAGGCCCAGTCCTCCCTGCAGAACCACACGGGTTCGTGGCGCTCCGAGCGCCCGATCTGGGCCGAGGAACACTGCATCCGCTGCGGCGTGTGCGCGCTGTTCTGCCCTGAAGCCTGCGTCCGCACCGACGAGCGGGGCTACTTCCACGCCGACCTCGACTACTGCAAGGGCTGCAGCATCTGCGCCCATGAGTGTTGGACGGGTTGCATCAAAATGAAGCCGGAGGAAGCATAATGGGAAAGCGTAAAGGTGTAGAAAGCAGTATCGCACTGGCGGACTCTGCCGCCATGTGCCGCATCGAGGCCATCTCAGCCTATCCCATCACGCCGCAGACCCACATCGTGGAGCACCTGTCCGAGTGGGTCAACGACGGCCATCTGGACGCCGAGTTCGTTCCTGTCGAGTCTGAGCACAGCGCGATCTCGGCAGCCATGGGCATGAGCGCTGTGGGCGCCCGTACGTTTACGGCGACCTCCAGCCAGGGCCTCGCCCTGATGCACGAGATCCTCTTCATCGTGCCTGCCATGCGGCTGCCCATCGTGATGGCAGTGGCCAACCGCTCCCTGTCGGGTCCGATCAGCATCTGGAACGATCACAGCGACATCATGGCCGAGCGGGACATCGGCTGGGTGCAGATCTTCGCCGAGAACGGCCAGGAATGTTTCGACCTGATCCCTGCATGCTTCCGCATCTCGGAAGACAAGCGCGTGCACCTGCCCTCCATCCTGAACTTCGACGGCTTCGTCGTGTCCCACATGATCGAGCCCATCGAGTACTGGACGCAGGAGCAGTTCGACGCCTACCTGCCGCCCTTTGATCCGCAGATCAAGCTCGACGTCCGCAAGCCCTCCGCGATGGGCGTCGTGGGCATCCCCGAGATCTATTACGAGGCCCGCCGCATGCAGCAGGAAGTCCTGATGCAGTCCAAGCCGGTGGTGCTCGAGGCCTTCGCCGAGCTCGAGAAGACCGTGGGCCGCAAGTACAACCTGGTCGAGACCTACAAGGCCGACGACGCCGACGTCCTGCTGTTCATCGTCGGTTCGCTGGCCGAGACGGCGATGACCGCGGTGGACAACCTCCGCGCCCAGGGCAAGAAGGTCGGCCTGGTCCGTCCTCGCCTGTGGCGTCCTTTCCCGACCCAGGAACTGCTGGCCGCCTTCGGCAACGTTCCCGTCGTCGGCGTCTGTGATCGGGCCATGGCCTTCGGCATGGAGCATCATCCGATGGCCCAGGAAATCCGCACGTTGTTCTACGACGCTCCGAACCGCCCCCAGATCTGTGAGTTCATGATCGGTCTGGGCGGTCGCGACGTCACCATCGGCGACATGGAGAACATCCTGAACCGCCTCCTGGACGTGAAAAACGGCGCACCGGTCGGTCCGGTGGACTACGTAGGAGTGAGAAAATGATAGAACAATACAATGTCTACGCCGCAAAACTGCTTCCCCCGGAAGAACTGTTCGCTCCCGGGCACAAGGCCTGCCAGGGATGTGCGCCGGCCCTCGCTTTGCGCTACCTGCTCAAGGCCCTCGGACCCAACACCATCATCGCCAACGCGACGGGCTGCATGGAGATCATCTCTTCGGCATACCCCGACATCTCCTGGGGCGTTCCCTGGATTCACGTGGCCTTTGAAAACGCCGCCGCGGTAGCCTCCGGCATCGAATCCGGCATCAAGATCCTGCAGCGCAAGGGCAAGCTCGCTCCCGGCAAGATCAACGTCGTGGCCATCGGCGGCGACGGCGGGACCTTCGACATCGGTCTGCAGGCCCTCTCGGGCATGCTCGAGCGCGGTCACAACGCGTTGTACCTCTGCTACGACAACGAAGCCTACATGAACACGGGCATCCAGCGCAGCTCCGGCACCCCCTACGGCGCGTCCACGACCACCAGCCCCGCGGGCAAGGCTGTCCCCGGACAGAAGACCATCAAGAAGGACCTGCTCGAGATCGGCGCGGCCCACGGGATCGCCTACGCCGCGACGGCCTGCACCTCCTATCCGTTCGACTTCATGGACAAGGTCAAGAAGGCGTTCTCCTATGACGGCGCCAAACTGATCCACATCCTGGCGCCCTGTCCGACCGGCTGGCGCACCAACCCCGGTGAGGTCATCAAGCATGGCCGCCTGGCCGTGCACACGGGCATCTTCCCGCTGTACGAGGTCGATCATGGCCGCTACAAGATGTCGCTCGATCTGCCGTTCCTGAAGCCGATCAAGTCGTACCTGTCCGTGCAGGGCCGGTATCGTCACCTCAGCGAGGCCCAGATCGCCGTCATCGAGACGAACCTGAAAGCCCGCTACGAGAAACTGCAGGCGCTTTGCCGCATCACGGCGGAGGTGTAGTCATGGATTTTACCGCAGTCGACAAAATCATCGAAGGCTATCACGGCGACAAGACCGCGATTCTGGCGGTCCTCCAGGACATCC
>PHAZ01000228.1 GCA_002841825.1 Deltaproteobacteria bacterium HGW-Deltaproteobacteria-22
CGAGGCGTCGAAGACGACCTGCAACCGCCAGCCCACTGAGACCGGATACACCTATTTCCCTGCGACGATCACCATCGATGGCCTCACCGTCGAAAACGTCGGTGTGCGCAAGAAGGGCAACCTGGGCTCGGCTTCGTCGGCGCGCCCGGGGCTGCGGGTCAAGCCCCATGAGTACGTGCCCGGCCAGCGCATCGCCGGCCTCAAGGCCATGACCCTCAACAACAACCACCAGGACGACACCCTCATCAGCCAGTGTCTGGGGTACGGGCTCTTCCGCGCTGCCGGGCTCCCGGCCTCGCGCTGCGCGTTCGCCCACGTCACGGTCAACGGCGAGGATCTGGGCGTCTACTCCAACGTCGAGACCATCCGCGAGGAGATGCTGGCCCGCCACTTCACCGATCCGACCGGGCGCCTGTACGAGAGCGGCGGCGACTTCGTGTCCGGCGGCACCGGCGGCTTCGAGCCCAAGGTCGACGAGACCTCGCCCGACTGCAGCGATCTGGCCCCGGTGGCCAACGCGCTGGCCTCGACCGACGACCAGCTCGCCGCCCAGCTGGGTGCCGTGCTCGATCTGCCGCGCTTTTTCCGCTATTGGGCCATGGAGGTCGTCACCGACCACTGGGACGGCTACGCCAACAACCGCAACAACTTTTTCATCTATCACGATCCGACCACCGATCAGATGAACTTCCTCCCGTGGGGCATCGACGCCCTGTTCTCCGGCCGTGAGCGCTCCACCCGTCCGCTTTCGGTGTACGCCTGCGGCGCGTTGGCGTGGCGGCTTTATTCTGTGCCTGAGACCCGTGCGATGTATCTGGCCGGGCTGCGCGACGTGCTCGACACGGTGTGGGACGCCACGGCCATCCTGACCGAGATCGACCGCATCGAGGCGCTGCTGCGCCCGTTCGCCGATCCAGGGAACACCGGCGAGTTCTCCGCGCGCGTCGACCGCGTGCGCACCTTCGTGGCCGGACGCGAAGCCATCCTGCGCGCCGAGCTCGACGCCGGCGACCCCGTGTGGCCCTACGCCGCCAACGAGTCGTGCCTGATCAACATCGGCACCATCGACGCCACGTTTGACACCACCTGGGGCACGCTGGACACCTTCGGCGTGGGCTCGGGCACCATGGGCGGCACCATCGGCGGCGTCGACGTGACAACTACGACGGTGTATGCCAGCGCCGGCATCGACGGGGAGGGCAAGGGCGTCCTCCAGCTCTTCGGCGAGCTGCCCGACGGGCGCTACGCCGTGGTGTTCGTGATCGTCAACGACCCCGCGCGCATCGCGCCGGGCACCCTGTCGATCAACCTGGCCGACATCGCCTCCTTGATGACCTTCTATGATCCCTCCACCGAAACCGCCAGCGGAGGCGGCCTCATCCTGCCGGGCACGCTCACCCTCACCGCCGGCGATCCCGTCTCGGGCGCGCCGCTCACGGGCTCCCTGACGGGCACCGTGCTCGAATTGTGACGCGCCCGCTGCCGGGCTGTCCCCTGCGGTGGTCCTCCGGTTGAAATGTAAAGTAATATCTTAATTGAAAAAGTGGTGGCTTGGAGCCGCGTTGGTGCTAGAAATACCCGTCGCACGATGAAAGGAGTGCTCCCCCTCATGAAGAAACTCAACCTTTTGCCGCTGGTCCTGTTCCTGTCGCTGGCGTTTTCCCTGTCCGCCTGTGATGAGGAGAAGAAGAAGGAAAACAACGTCAACAACGTCACCTTCGAGATCTGTGACAACACCCTCGACGACGACGGCGACGGCGACGTGGACTGCGACGACGCCGACTGCTCCGCCGCGGCCAACTGCATCCTCAACAACGTCAACAACATGAACAACGTCAACAACCAGCAGCCCTGCACGGCGCCGCCGCGCGAGTTCTGGAACTATGACCTCACGGTCATGCCGCCGCGCAACGTGCAGATCGCTTCGACCTGCTACGGCGAGGGCGACCACGTCTACGTGTACGTCGCCGACGACGCCTGGGCCGACGGCACCGTCGACGCCAGCATGGTCGCCAACATCGTCACGGCGTGGGAGACGGCCACCCCGGGCAACCCCGACGCCGGCATCTTCACGGCGGTCACCTCCGTGATGGGGCTTCCTCCCGACGTGGACTCCGACCCGCACGTCGTGGTGTTCCTCTCCAAGCTGGGCTCGTACAACGGCACCGCCTTCGACGGTTATTTCCGTCGCGAGAACCAGGTCCCGGGCACCAACTCCAACCTGACCGAGATGGTCTACATCGACTGCGAACACCATGCGCCGGACTCCGACTACCTCCTGGGCGTGCTCGCCCACGAGTTCCAGCACATGATCTCGTACGGCCTGGACGACTCCGAGGAGGGCTGGCTCGACGAGGTGTTCTCCCAGGCCGCGATGGTGCTCTCGGGCTACTGGTCGGACCTGGCCGCGGGCAACTCCTACCTGGCCAGCCGCACGGGCACCTCGCCGCTGCTGGTGGCCGACTCGCGCGACTTCTCCTACGGCGCGGGCTTCCTGTTCGCCTCCTGGGTGCTCGACCAGTATGAGGGCGCCTTCTTCGGCGACCTCGTGTCCGACACCGACGTGGGCATCACCTCGTTCAACGACGCCCTGACACTCTACGGCGAGACCGGCTTCGACCTCTACGACCTGATCCTCGACTGGGCGGCTGCGAGCCTGCTCAACGACCCCTCCATCGGCTCCGAGAGCCGCTACGCCTACCTCACGCTCGGCGACGCGGTCATCGCGCCGAACCCCACCGCCGGCACCCTGGGCACGCACGTGGCCGTCAGCATGCCGCTGGCCACCTACAAGTATTACGAGTATGACGTCCTGGCGAACCAGGAGATCGTGATCACCTATGACAACCCCGATGACGTGCGCATGCTGGCCATCTTCCGCGGCGAGGGCGTCGTGCAGATGCTGCCCGTGGCCATCATCGGGGGCGAAGCGCACCTGACCACCCCCGAGTGGGACGGCTCCTGGACGTTCATCGTGATCCGCGCCGTGGGCACGGGCACGGTGGGCTTCACGGTCGACACGCCGGTCACCCCCACCTAGCACCTGCCGCGGCTCCCCCGCTTTTCCCTATCTTCCTTCGAACTTCTCGACGGTCTCTTTCCATTCGGCCGGAATCGACGCGGTCTCCTTGGTGTCCTTTCGAAAGCACACCAGCACCGAGTCGCATGACGAGACCACTGAACCGTCCCCCACCAGGCAGATCTGCTGCAGCATCTTCAGGCTCTTGTTGCCGAAATGGTAGATGGTCGTGCGGACCTCGACGCTGTGGGCGAACAGCACCGGATAAAAGAAATCGGTCTTGTTCGACGCGATCACGAGGGCCAGCTCGCCGTCGAACAGTTCGCCGAAGAGGTTCATGAAGTAGTGTACGCGCCCGATGTCGAAGTACTCCTGGATCTTGGCGTTGTTGATGTGTCCCATCATGTCTATGTCGTTGAAGCGGATCTGGATGGGCACGGCGTGACGGAAGGTGTGGCTTTCGGCCATGGCGGGCGTGGTCATTGGTCGGTATGCCTCCGGCGCGCGGCGGCGCCTACTTCATCAGTTTCTTCGCGAAGGCCATGGCGCGGCGGTCCAGCGTGCGGTCCTGTGCGACCACGGTGAGATCCGTGCCGCCGGTGATCTGGTGCAGCATCGGGATCTTCTTGAGGCCCGCGTAGCCGGCGAGGTACTTCAGGCTCAACTCCACGACCTCCACGCCCGAACTTTCGGCGTCCCCCTCGGAGGTGGCGATGCAGCCGAACCGCACCGACTTCAGCGGCGTGACCAGTTTGCCCTTTTCATCGTAGTCCACCAGCGCCTGGAAGCGGTCGGTGGCGGCTTTGAGCTGGGCCGAGAAGTTGAAGAAGTACACCGGCGTGGCCAGCAGCACGATGTCATAATCGGCCAGGCGGTTGATGACCTCGGCCGTGGCGTCATTGATCGCACACCGGAACTTCATGGGCCGGCACCGGTAGCACGCGGCGCAGCCCCGGGGCTTGTTTCCGAGCCGGGCGCAGTCGACGTACTCCACGGCCAGCTCCTCGAGCTCGGCCATGGACTCCAGCACGCGCTGGGCCACGAACACGGTGTTGCCGTTCTTGCGCGGCGATCCCATCAGCAGCATGACTTTTTTCATGTTTCAATCCTTCTTTCTATGAAATCTTTCACTTTTTCCAGCTGGCTCTCCGTGTCGCGAAGGCCCAGTTCATACAGCGCGGTCAATTGCTTCGGATCATGGCTAAGGCGGGAGACGCGTGGCTTCTGCTGCGGACGCAGGATCATCACCGTGCCCTCCTTTTCCATGCGCTCGACCTGCTCCAGCGCGCGGTTGTAGCGCTCGTGCCGCGTCAGCATGGCCTCGACCAGCTTCGGATAGCGGCGGTACACCACCTTCAGCAGCGGCCGGAGGTGGTTCACGGGCTTCTTGCGGTAGCCCGGCTCGCGGCTGAGCACGACCACGTGGCGCGTGTTGCCCGCCGCGATGGACCGCGCCAGCGGGATCGGCATCGCGACGCCGCCGTCGAGCAGCTCATGGCCCTTGAAATGCACGACCGGGCAGAACAGCGGCAGGCTCACGCTGGCCCGCAGCACCTCGAGGCGCTCCGTGGCGTCGGCCTTGCCGAAGAACACCGCCTCGCCCGTGTGGCAGTCGGTGGTGCCGATCTCGTAGCGCGTCGGCGAGGCGTGGAACGTCTCGAAGTCGAACGGGTCCAGCCGCGCCGGGATCTCGCCGAAGATGAAGTCGTGACCGACGTAGGACCCCCGCAGCAGCCACGAGCGCCAGCTCATGTAGCGCCAGTCGTGGAGGTAATCGACGTTGACGCGCAGGCCGCGGCCCTTCTGCCGGGACACGTAGGTGGCGCTGTTGGACGCCCCCGCCGACACCCCGACCACGTAGGGGAAGTGCAGCTCGTGCCGCAGCAGCTGCTCCATCACGCCCACGGCGTACAGCACGCGCATGCCGCCGCCCTCGATGACCAGTCCGACCTTCCCGTCCATCCGCGTCCATCCCTTCCGCCGATATCCGTATTGCACCGCCTTCCCCCTGTCAATCCCTTTCCCGTGGTTGACCCCCTCCGTATGATTGCCATGGCGGGGATTTTCAGCTTCGTCCACCGCGGTTTCGGCTACGCTATGCACATTCGGTCTGACATGTATACGAAAATGACTTCTTCTATACATTATCCGATTGACATGTATAGGAAACCGCGCTTTTCTATATAAGTCTATCGGGAGTTGGGCGCCATGAAGATGTTTGACTTGGAGTTGTCGCCGAAGCGGTTTGAGACGCCGCAGATCCTGCGGAAGGTGGCCACCGCCGGCCGCAAGCTCGCCGAGCTCAAGGGCCTGGCGTCCTCGATTCCGGATCAGAAAATCCTCATTCACACGCTGGGTGTCCAGGAGGCCCGGGACTCCTCGGCCATCGAGAACATCGTGACGACGCAGGATGAGTTGTTCCGGGGTGAACTGATGCTGCGCGACGAGGACAATCCCGCAGCCAAGGAGGTCCTGCGCTACCGGGAAGCGCTGGGAACCGGCTTCGAGCTGGTGAGGAAGACGGGGCTGCTCACCGTCAATCACATCCTGAAAATCCAGGCGGTGCTGGAGAACAACGACGCGGGGCTGCGCCGGCTGCCGGGCACCGTGCTCAAGGACCCGTTCGGGCGGACGATCTACACGCCTCCACAGGACCCGGAGGAAATCGTGCGGCTGATGGGAAACCTCGAGCGCTTCATCAACGACCCGGACGTGTTCGACGCCGACCCGCTCGTCAAGATGGCGCTGATCCATTACCAGTTCGAGCGCATCCACCCGTTCAATGACGGCAACGGCCGCACCGGCCGGATCGTCAACGTCCTGTACCTTCACCTGCAGGGGTTGCTGGACATCCCGGTGCTCTATCTCAGCCGGCACATCATCCGCACCAAGTCCGACTATTACCGGCTGCTGCAGGCGTTGGAAACCCGTGACGCGTGGGAGGAATGGGTCCTCTACAACCTCGACGCGGTGGAGCGGACCGCAGCCGAGACCATCAAAACCGTCTCCGAAATCTCCTCTGCCATCGCCGATTACCGGCAGCGGATCCGGGACACCTGCCGGTTCTACCGGGCGGAGCTGGTCGACAATCTCTTCATGAACCCCTACACGAAGATCGACTTCGTCGAGCGTGACCTGCAGGTCTCCCGGCTGACCGCCACGAAGTATCTCGACACCCTGTGCGCGGGCGGCTTCCTCGAAAAGCGCCGCGCCGGGCGGGCCAACTACTACGTCAACATCGCGTTGAACCGGATTCTCACCGGCTCCCCTTGAGCGCGGCCGTACGGAAAGTGACATCGCAACCGGTTTTCGGCCATTAATCAGACGGCGTTTATACAACGAGGTTGCGCACCCTGCGAGGGGATGGCATATTTTGTCGGACGCACTTGCATACGGGAACGGAACCGGTGGAACTCATGAAAAAAATGCTGCTTGGCTTGTCGGGCGTGCTGGTTTTTGCGTTGTTGCTTCCGGGGTGCCCTGCTCCACCGCCAATAGAGTATTTATTCATCTCACCAAACGTGGTCAAAATTGACCTGAAAAATCAAGGGCTATGTAAAAAGCCTCTCTTCATTGCCTTTGAATCAAAATATTTATCGGATTGGAACGAAGAATACTTCAACTATAAATATTATGACATTATTGATAAAGGTTTCTTCGGTTATTTCGGTGGATATTTAAATTCGGCGGACAAGCATTGGAAATTTTCCGATGAATGCATTTTTGCAATCTCCCATGCTAACAGCGTGAATGCTGATGAAGGGCTACTATATTATTCTCCCTACGCCATCCCCCTTGCAATCCACGTGAAGAACCTCTGTACCCAGGAGGAATTTCACCTCCAGGGAAATTTCGCCACCACCAATATTCGGTTGATTCCAGAGTGCAAGACGTTGTTGAACGGATGGGACCAAAAAGACGATAGTGTTCCCGAAAATTGTCTGAAAGTGTCGGGGGTCATGGTAATTGAGCAGGTGTGAGGGGGTTGGGGTCAACGGAATTGAGCACCCCGGGGTCAACGGAATT
>PHAZ01000229.1 GCA_002841825.1 Deltaproteobacteria bacterium HGW-Deltaproteobacteria-22
GGTCTCCCTGTTCCTGTCGCTGGCGCAGCTGCGGCCCACGCGGGGCATGGTCGCGGTGGCGGCGTTGATCCCCTGGATCTCTCTGATCTGGGCGTTGCTCCGGTTGCTGATGGAGCCGCCCGTCTTCATGTTCGATCCGTTCTTCGGGTTCTTCTCGGGCGCCATCTATGACCGCCTGATCGAAATCCAGCCGGCCTTCTTCGCGGCCCGGGCGCAGCACCTGGCCTTCGCGTTGACTCCCGTGGCATTCCTGGCGTGGCGTGCCGGGATGATGCCGCGTCGCGCCGGGGTGGCGCTGACGGTCGGCCTGGGGGTGCTGGCCCTGGCCCTGTATGCTTTTTCCCCGACGTTCGGGATCCGCTTCCCCCGCGCGGCGCTGATCGATCACATGGGCCACGAGCTGGTCACCGAGCACTTTCGTTTCGTGTATTCCCAGGAGGACGAGGAGAACCGCATCCGGATGCTGGCTGCCGAAGCGGAGTGGCACCACACGGAACTGGTAAAGTTCTTTGGACAAGGCCCATCCGTGCGCACGACCGTTTTTTTCTTCACCAGCGGCGACGAGAAGCGGTATCTGTTCGGCACGCGTGACGTGGAGGTGGCCAAACCCTGGCTGAAGTCCGTGTTCATCACGGACAACGGGTTTCCGCATCCGAGCCTGAAGCACGAGCTGGCGCACGTCTATGCGGCCGGCTGGGGAGATTCCCGGTTCGGTGTGGGGTGGTCGAAGTCCTTCTCGATCGGTCCTCTTCCGGTGTACCTGCCCGATCCCGGCTTGATTGAGGGCGTGGCCGTGGCCGCGGACGGACTCCAGGAGGATGAGGATCTGCACGCCCAGGCGCGCCTGCTCATGGAGATGAACGGCTTCGTTCCGCTCGAGGTCCTGTTCTCGCTGAAGTTCTACGGGGTGTCCTCGTCCCGGGCGTACGTGCAGGCCGGGTCGTTTCTCCGCTACCTCGTGGAGACCCGGGGTCCGGAGCCGGTTCGCCGCTTGTATGCCGGCGGTGGGCCGATCTCGCGGGTGCTGCCCGACACCGCAGGCGTCGAGCGGGAGTACAGGGAGTTCCTGAAGACCGTGCCGGTGCCGGAGCATCAGCGGGCCATGGCCAGGGAGCGCTTTTCACGTCCACCCGTTCACCTGCAACGGTGCGTCCATTCCGTGGCCCGTTCGCGGCGGCGCGCGGTCCAGTGCGTCCGTGCCGGCGATGTCGACGGCGCGAAGCGGGAACTGGAGCAGGCGTTGAAAATGGATCCCGACAGCCTGGAGTCCTGGATGCTCCAGTTGTGGGCGGCGAGGCAGATCCTGGGACCCGCTGCCGCGCAGACCGCTGCGGATCGGGTGCTCCAGTTGTCGGGGGAGGCCACACATCTGCAGGTCCGGGCGCATCAGGTGAAGGCCGAGGCCGCCTGGATCGCCGGAGACGTCCCGCGGGCCCTCGAGCACCTCGATGCCGCCGGCGCTGTCCTCTCCCCGCCGAGCGTGCAGCGGGAGATCAAGTTGATCCGAGAGTTGATGGCCATGCCGCGCGGGGCGTGGCCGATTCTGCAGACCATCTTCACGGGGCCGCTGCCCTACTGGTTCTGGCGGGGGACGTTCCTGCCGCTGGCCGAGCGAAGTCCCCTGCTCTCCTACCTGATCGCCGGATCGGATCTGAACGCCGGTCTGTGGGGGCAGGCTGCGATACGCTATGCCACGCTGGATTTCCCCCGGCTGCCCGATGTGAACTTCCTCTGCGAGGCCCGTGCGCGGCACTTCCTGGCGCTGCTTCTGTCACGCCGGCTGGGCGAGGCCCGTGCCGCACTGGAGACCTATTCGCGATGTCCCGTGCAGGAGCGCTCGGTCGACTATTACCGCGGTTTCATTGCATTTCTCGAGGCCACCCCGGGCCTCTCATGGGATCCGGACCCCGCCGTCACCTGGTGACTTGAATTCGTTCGTGCAAACGCGATCGTTTTTGGCTACATTGATTCCATCGGAGGCGAGATGCGTTTATTCAAGGTATCCAAGATGCCCCGCCAGGAACTGCTGTTCCTGGCCAAATTGATGGCACCGTCGGAAGTCTTTCCGCTCGAGAGTTCCTCCAACTCCATCCTCGAGGAGACCATCATCTCCTCGCTCGGATCCATGTTCTCCACCGAGCCGCTGCTGATACCGGAGCTGGAGACCTTTTTCTTCCACAGGCTGTCGCGGATCCTGCAGGTGAAGCCACAGCCAGATGCGCTCGAGGACTGGTCCCTGGCCCTGGATCTGGCGCTGGGGGAGCGGATCCTGCGCGAGATCCAGCCGCTGCTGCAGGTGCTGCACCTGATGGGGTGGGCCGACGGGAAGTTGTCCTCCGAGGAGCTCGAGGTCTACGACGCCGTGTTCTCGCGGCTCAACGTGCTGCGGCCCTTCCGCAACCGCATCATCGAGATCTGCACCCAGCCGGTTCCGCGCGCCACGATCGTGGCTGATCTGCAGCAGATCACCCACCACCGCGAGCGCGCCGAGCAGCTGCTCTCGTTTGCGTGGGTTGTCGCCATGGTCGATCAGGAGACGCACGAGGAGGAGATCAACGCGTTCCACGATCTGGCCGACATCCTCCAGTTTTCCCGCGACCAGCGGCGCGAGATCGCCGAACGCACGGTGGTGAGCCTTCGCCGCATCAAGCGGGAGGAACCCGGCATCTCCGGTCCCGAGGCGGCCCTGCGCGCCTCCGGCGCCGACTCCTTCGTGCAGCGGGTCGCAGGGCTGTCGTTTCTGCCCGTGCTCAGCCGTGGCCGGTTCGGTCACTCCAGTTCGATGCCCACCGGCGTCGAGGCGCTGCACTCGCTCACCCTGTTTTCGAAGTTATGCATCCTCTCCGGCCCCGAGTTCTCCCTGCTGGACCGCGTGGTCCTGCTGCTGGCCCTGCTGATCGTCGAGACCGACTGAAGCCCGCGGGTTCAGGCTCATGCGCATCCTTGTCGCTCCCGACTCCTACAAACTGACCCTTGACGCGGCCACGGCCGCCGGTGTGATCGCCGCCGCCGCCCGCGCGGTGTTTCCGCAGGCGGAGATCGACGAGTGTCCTGTGGCCGACGGAGGGGAGGGAACGCTCGCCGCCTGGGTGCGGGCGCGGAACGCCAAAGTCACCCTGGTGCCGGCCTGTGATGTGTTCGGCAACCCGCTGGACTGTCCGGTCGCGATCGATCCGGTCACCGCAGAGGTGCTCGTCGAGGCCGCGCACACCTGCGGATTGCCGTTGCCCGAAATGCGTGACCCCGGTCGATCCCTCTCCACGGGCCTGGGATTGACCCTGAAGGCCGTGCTGGCGGGGAACCCCGAAGCCCGTGTCCGGATCGCGCTGGGCGGCACCGGGACCGTCGACGGCGGCCTGGGAGCGGCGCTGGCGCTGGGGATGGTTCTGTCGGGTCCCGTCGGAACGGTTCACCCTGTTGGAACGGTTCAACCCGTCGGGCTTCCGGACCTGCCAGAAGGTTTGCGCGTCTCGTTCGACAACCCGTTCCTGGTGCCACCGGTATTCCTGTGTGACACAAAGGCTCCGCTGCTGGGCCCCACCGGGGCGGTGCCGGTGTTCGGGCCCCAGAAGGGCCTGGGGCCGGACCGGTTCCCGCGGTACGAGGCGGCGCTGGAACATCTGATGGAAGCTGCGGCCACGGCGTCCGGTCGCCCGTTCACCGACGGGCCGGGCTTCGGCGCCGCCGGAGGGATTGGTGCGTTGTTTTCAATCCTCTGCGGCGCCCTGTGCGTTTCAGGATCTAAATATATGTTGACGGTACTGGAGTTTGTACGGCGAATGGACACCGCCGACCTGGTCGTCACCGGAGAGGGGTGTCTCGACGACACCTCGTTCAACGGCAAGATCGTCGGCGAGATCGCCGCCCTCTGCATGGCGGCCCATCGACCGCTGCTGATGCTTCCCGGGCGCTCCAGGCTGACCGCGGAAGGCCAGGTCGGACACCAGGCCTTCTCGACCGGACTCATGGCCGTGCGGACCACGGTTTCTCCTCTCCAACCGGATCCCGATAAAAGAATGGTCAATGCTCTTTTGTACGATACAGCCCATTCTGCATTTCGTGATTTTTCGAAAAAACAGCTTTTCCCGCGAAGTTGATTCTGATAGATTATTACATCAATGTCCCGTTTCGAGCCTGGAGTTCCGAATGATTCGTTTCAAGCCCGAGGATAAACCGACGCTGAATCCCCAAAAGGACTGGAAGGGATTTCCATCGGATCCGATCGAGCTTCTCCTGCTCTCCCACATCGACGGGAAACACACGGTCCAGGAACTTACCGGGTTCTGTGCCCGCACGCTTGACCAGCTGGTCGCGGTGCTCGACAAGCTCGCGGCTATCGGCATCATCGCGTCCCCGCGCCCGGACCGGCCTCCACTGGCTTCCGATTCGTCCAGGCCCCCGACGGCTCCGATCAAGGCCGCGTCTGCGCCTCGGGAATCCGAAGGGACGGGGGGGGAGGCGACCCTCGTCGATCACCGTCTGCTGCGGCAGCTCAGCGAGATCGACACGTCGGTCCTGTCGGAGAACGTGGACCTCGATTCCCGCCGCAAGGAAGAAGTTCTGCTGCTGTTCCACAGCCTGACGCGCCTGACGCCGTTCCAGTTGTTCGGCATCCCGGGCGACGCGACCGACCGGGACGTCAAACGGTCCTACCAGCGCCTCTCCATGCGGTTTCATCCCGACCGGTACTACGGCAAGAACCTGGGCTCCTTCAAACCCATGATGGAGAAGATCTTCCGCGTGATCTCCGAGAGCCTGGAGTTGATCTCCACCGAGGAGAACCGGCAGCGGCTGGCCACGGTCTATCCCGAGGCCTTCGCGGTCGGAAGCGACGTGAACTCGCAGCCCGATATTGAAAACTCCGATCCCGGCCCCTCTGATTCGATCCTTGAGGAAGCGCCCGAGAGCCACAGTGACCAGGCACCTCCGCGTCGTCCACATCGCCGGGTGGGCCTTCGAAACCAGATCGCGAACGTGCTCTCCCGCGCGAACTCGAACTCCATCGTGTCGGGGGATTCCGACGAGAGCGACGATGGTCCCGATGAATTGATTCTGCCTCCGGTGGGTGGCTACAGGGCCGCTCCGGCGCGGATGGATCCGATGCATCGCGCCGCCCAGGAACGCGCCCAGCGTGTGCTGGTCCACCTGGCCGAGGGCAAGCGTGCGCTGGAGGCCAAGAATTACAGCAACGCGGCTTCGCATCTGAAGACGGTGTTGTCGCTGGATCCGCGCCATGAGGAGGCCACGACCCTGTACCAGGAGGCCGATGGGAAGAACCGTGAGACCATGGGCGCGTCGTATGCGGCCCGGGCACGCATGGAAGAAGAGATGCGCGACCTGCAGCGCGCCTCGGAGTTGTGGTCCATGGCCGCCGAGCTCTCGCCCACGCCGGAGATCCTGACGGGCGCGGCCAATTGTTTTTCCCGCATCCGCAACCATTCCAAGGCCCGCGAATACGCGCAGCGGGTGGTGCAGGTCTCGGGCAAGCCCGAAGCCACCTTGCTGCTGGCCCAGGTGTACATCAACGCGGGCATGGGATTGCGTGCACAGAGCACGCTCAAGGAACTGCTGGAAAAATACCCGTCCCTGCCCGAGGCCCAACGCATGCTGCGCGAAGCGCAAAAAATGTAGCGTTGCCGGGTGCCTTTCATTCCGCGCGCGGTCTTTAAAGCAAATAGGCATTGACTTTTATGTGATGTTTGCTTGATTATGGTCTTTTCGGGCGATTGCATTATCTGCATTTGGCATACATGCTCGCTATTTTTCATAGGAGAACCCGATGACGGAACGTGTGATCGGCATTGATTTGGGTACGACCAATTCCTGCGTCGCCATCGTCGAAGACGGCAACGCAAAGGTGATCCCCAACCGGGGGAGCTACGATACAACACCCTCAATCGTGGCCATCGCCGAGACCGGCCGGCGGCTGGTGGGGCACATGGCCAAGCGGCAGGCCATCACCAACGCTTCCAACACGGCCTTCGCGTTCAAGCGTCTGATCGGCAGGGCCTTCGACAGCCCCGAGGTGGCCAACCTGCTGACCACGCTGCCTTACAAGATCGTTTCGGGTCCGAACAAGGACATCCGCATCGTGTTGCGGGACACGACCTACAGCATCTCCGAGTTGTCGGCGTTCGTCCTGCAGGAGATGAAGGCGGTCGCCGAGGAGTACCTCAACGCCGAGGTCACCAAGGCCGTCGTCACCGTCCCCGCCTATTTCGGCGACTCCCAGCGTCAGGCCACCCGCGACGCCGGCAAGATCGCCGGTCTGGAAGTCATCCGCATCATCAACGAGCCCACCGCCGCAGCGCTGGCCTATGGCTACGGCAAGGATCTGGAGCGTCGCGTCGCGATCTTCGACCTCGGGGGTGGCACGTTCGACATCTCGGTGCTCGACATCGGCAACGGAGTCTTCGAGGTCATCACCACCGCGGGCGACTCCCTGCTCGGCGGTGAGGACTTCGATCGTCGCATCATGGATTGGCTGGTGTTCAACTTCGCCAAGGAGTACCACATCGATCTTCGCAAGGACAAGATGGCCCTGCAGCGGCTCAAGGACGTGTCCGAAAAGTCCAAGTGCGATCTCTCGGGCCTGCAGGAGACGGAGATCAGCCTGCCGTTCATCACCTCCACGGGCAAGTCCGATCCCTTCCACCTGCAGACGGTGCTCACCCGCGAGAAACTGGAGCAGTTGACCGGTGATCTGGTCGAGCGCACCATCCGCATCTGCGACGAGAGCCTGAAAAAGGGCGGCATCGATCTGGCCTCCATCGACACGGTCATCCTGGTCGGGGGCATGACGCGCATGCCGATCGTTCAGCGCCGAGTCCAAGAGTTCTTCGGCAAGGAGCCCAGCAAGGGTGTGCACCCCGACGAGGTCGTCGCCATCGGTGCCGCCATCCAGGGCAACGCGCTGCTGAACACGTCCGAGACCGAGACCGAGCTGCTGCTGCTCGACGTGACCAGCCACAGCCTCGGCATCAAGATGGCGGACCGCACGCTCTACAAGTTGATCGAGA
>PHAZ01000230.1 GCA_002841825.1 Deltaproteobacteria bacterium HGW-Deltaproteobacteria-22
CCTGCCGGCCCGTCTCGATGGTGATTGTACCGGAACCGGAGATGGCGTCGCGGGCGTTGACGACCAGGTTGGTGAGGATCTGGTCCACCTGGGATGGATCGATGAACACGGGTGGCAGATCCTCGCCGGGGAGGAACTCCAGCAGGAGGTGCTCACCGATGAGCCGGCGCAGCATGCTCACGATCCCGGAGATCGAGACGTTCAGGTCCACGATCCGGGGCTGGGCCGGTTGCTGCCGGGCAAACGCGAGCAGGCGGCGCGTGAGCTCGGCCGAGCGCTGGGCCGCCCCGCGGATCTCCTCGAGCTCTTCGAGGGCGGGCGAATCCGGCCCGAGGGCCTCGCGGGCGAGCTCCACGCTGCCCAGGATCACGCCGATCATGTTGTTGAAGTCGTGGGCGATGCCACCGGCGAGCTGGCCGATGCTCTCGAGCTTGCGGATCCGGGCGATCTGCTGATGGAGCTTCTCCTGTTCATCGTGGGACTGCTTCAGTTCCGAGATCTTCTCGTCGAGCTCGCGGTTGACGGCCGTCAGGCGGGCGTTGGCCTCGGACAGTTCCCGCGTCCGTACCCGCACCTGCCGGCGCAGCAGGAGGGAGAACATCCCGGCCAGGATCAGCAGGGAGAACACTGCGAGGTTGATCCACCACACCCAGCGGGGAATGCGGTGGGTCCGCACCTCGGGAGTCTTCAGCCAGCGCTCCAGTGAGCGGTAGTACACCGAGCCGAAGTCGTTCTTCATCCGCGCCAGGTGCTCGTCGAAGACCGGGACCAGATCCTCGCAGCCGTTTTTGCAGAAGGCGATGTACAGGCCTCCGGGGTACAGGATGAGGTGGTTGGGGACGATGGCCGGATCCTTGAGCGGGGAAAAATAGAAGAACCGCGAGGCCACCAGAGCGTCGGCCCGGCCCGAGCGGACCGCGTCCACGGTGGCCGCGTAATCGGGCAGGGACTGGATCGTGTACCGGAGGCCGAAGACCGTCTGGAACTCGCCGGACAGGTACTGCTCCTGGATCGACCCCCGGAGCACGGCGATGGTCTTTCCGGCCAGGTCCGCGACGCGTCGGATCCGCCGGTTCTCGAGGGTGTAGACGTCGATCCAGCTCTCGAGCACCCAGCCGCGGCTGAAGTGGAACTCCGACACGCGGTCGGCGGACTGGGCGACGTCCACGAGCAGGTCAATCTCACTTTCACGCAGCCGCTGGAGGTTCTCGCTCCAGGTGCCCGGGAAGTACCGCAGGTTCCAACCCTCCAGCCGGGCGATCTCCTCGAGCACGTCCACGAAGATGCCCATGGGGACGCCGCTGTCGTCGATGAAGACCTTGGGGTTGTTCTGGTACACGCCGACCCGCACCACGCGCTTTCCCGCCACAGCGCGCTGCGGGACCCCGAAAACGGAGAGGAGGCAGACAATGAGGTGGAAGCCCAGGCGCATATGAAGTGACCTTTTCAATTTCAACATGAAAATACTCCTTTCCTTCGTTCTTGTCATGAGTAAAGTAAATATTTATACGTTCCCGGATATGATCCGGAGGAGGGCCTTTGCGAAACCTGTTTTACATGACCTGGATGATCGGCTGGATCCTGGGCGCCTGCGACGGGTCCCCTTCGCGTCCGGCACCTGATGCCGGGGACGACGCGGACGCCGTTGATGCGGCCGACGCGACCGACGACCTCAACAACGCCAACAACCTCAACAACGTCGATCCGCCGTTGACGGTGGAGGTCCTCGGCGAGTATGTGCACCCGTTCAACGAGGGACCTCGCACCTTCCGGTTGCTGAAACTGTCACGTCGCGACGGAGGCAGCGCCTACGCGATGTGGACCCGCGTGGACACGTTCTCGCCCTCGCCCGCGGTGTTGCTGGCACAGCCCTACGACGGAATCGACTGGACGCAGGATCCCGTGGACACGAGGTGGGCTGATCGCTCCCGGCAGGAGCCCGCGTCGTCATATCCCGACGAGGACGGCCCCGATTACATCGCCGGCGTCTCGGCGAACATCGCGTATTCCCTGTCGACCCTGTCGGCGCTGGCGGAGTCGAGCAACTACTACATCATCCACGGCATCAGCCCGCTGCTGGTGTTCGGGCGCTTCTACGCCGGGGACGACATCGCCGGCACGGTGAACGTATTGCACGCAGGGCTGCGCTTCCTTGAGGCGCAGGTGGACGTGGACCCGCAGCGCGTCGGCATCATCGGCGGCTCCTGGGGCGGCTTCATGAGCATCTACGGCGCCGCGTACGCACCGGCGTCGCTGCGGGTGACCTGCGCGGCGTACTTCCCACCGGTGGACTTCGGCGACATGATCGACTACGTCACCGTGCAGATGCCGCAGCTGGCGCCGGAGGCTAACGCGGGAGTGTTCTCGGCCTTCTTTGAACCCTACGTGCGCCGGATTTTCGCCGGTCGTGGCAAGCTCGGCGGAAGCGCCGGCTCGTGGGATGGCTTCTCCACCGCCGACGTGTGTGCGGGCCTTCGCGGCGACACGCTGGTGCTGCACGACGACTGGGACACCCTGGTGCCGTTTTCCCAGAGCACCGATCTGGTCGCTGCCTGTCCGGGCGTGGACGCCCTGACCTGGACCCACGACACGCCCGTCGACTGGGAGACGACCTCGCTGACCCACGGCCCGATGTCCGCCGAGCCGGTCTTTCCCTCGATGACCTCGTTGGCCACCGGCTACCTGATCTCCCGCCTGGTGCCCGTCGGCGCGACCCGCTGGTACGCCTGGAGCCGCCCCGCGATGACCGCGTATCTGGCCAGGATCCGCGAGCTCGAGGGCCGCGGCGAGTCCATCTCTCCTGTGGCCGCGCGGCTGCTGGAGTGGCTGTCACCGACATCGTACGTGGCCGACTTCGCGGCCGATCCGCTGACGATCATCCCCGCCGACGAGGCCCTGGCGGACCTGCTCTCCGAGGTCTGGGAGGAGACGATCCTGCCCGCCGATGTGGCGACCTGGCTGACCCTGCGGCTGTGAAACTGACCCGGCCAAGAGGCTTGACATGGGGCCGGGTTCAGTGGAAGGGTGGTCGTGGAGTGAGGCTGCCCATGCGAAGATTTGAATCCCCCCCGCCCATAGGCCGGATTTCCCCGGGTGCCGCCATGATGGTGCTGTGGGTCCTGCTACTTTTTTCGGCCGTCGCATGCTCCGAGGAGGCCAAGACCGGCTGGGACGACATCGAGACGCCGGACTTCTCCGGACCCCAGCCCGGCGCCGACGATCCCGACGCCCGAATGTGGATGTACGCCGACGACTTTTATCCGGGGGATCCGGTGGACCTGTACCGCAACGTCGTGGGCCTGATGCGGGACGTGCAGGCGCCTGGGCGCCGTCGGGCGACGGCCGTGCTCACCCCCCACGCGAGCCTGCGGTACTCGGGCGTGGTGCAGGCCGAGGTGCTCGCCCGCGTCGAGGTGCCCGGAGTGGTGATCGTGCTGGCGTCGGACCATGACCTGAAGGGTTCGCCCATGGCCGTCTGGGATCAGGGGCCGTGGCTGATCCCGGGCTATGCGGTCCCGGTGGACCGGACGCTGGTCACGGAGCTTCAGGCGAGGATCCCGGAGCTGGTCGCCGAGGAGGCGCCCTTCGAGAGCCATCCGGCCGAGCTGCAGGTGGTCTTCCTGCCGTACGTCAACCCCGACGCCCGGATCATCGTGATCGCCTTTGCCGACAACAGCCGCAACCACTTCAAGGACTTCACCCACGAGCGCATCAACGAGGTGGGCGCTGCCCTGGCCGCCTTCATGCAGGACCTCGAGGCCGCCGGAGAAGACGTCCTGCTGCTGACGACGACGGATCTGGTGCACCGCGAGCCCCTGGAGATCGCCCGCGCCAAGGACGCGGTGCTTCGGGATTACGTCGCGGCGCTGGATGTGCAGGGCCTGTACGACTACGTCACCGGACAGCAGATCTCGATCTGCGGCGAGATCCCCACCGCGATCATGATGTCCGCGCTGCGCGTCATGGGCCACACGGAGATGGAGATCATCGCCGAGTCCGACAGTTACGAGGGCAACGGCAACGCCGAGAGCGTCATCGGGTATCTCGGAGGCATCGCATGGAAATAGGCAGGCATGAATCGGTCGATTTTCAGGCCCCTCCCACCGTTGGCGGATCCGCGCTTTGTAGAGGTGTGCGCCTTGCGCGGTGTTTCTGGATTCCCCGGTCCATCGTGCTTCTCCTCCTCCTGGTCATTGCAGTCGGCTGCGGCGAGGATCTGACCTCCCTGCGAAACTTCGTCCTCGAGGAGCCAGCCTTCCGTACCTACGATTCCACCCGCCTCCCGCGCGGCCAATGGCCAGAAGAATACGCCACCATCACCGAGGCCGCCGATGCCCTGACCCCGCCGCTTTCGCTCTCCGGTCCGGACACCGGCGAGGACGGAATCATCTACGCGGCCGCCCTGGGTGGATACTATCTCATGAAGGTCCAGCGGTCCGATGGCGGCTTCGGCTATCAGTATGACCTCCGCACCGGGACGTGGGCCGACGAGGACGAGATCCACCGGCAGTGCGGCAGCACCTTCACGCAGGCGATGCTGGCGGAGTTGACCGGTCGCCCCGGTTTTTCCCTCTCCACGGAGTGGGCGCTGCGATGGCTCACCTCGCAGGTGACGCAGCAGGCCGACGGATTGGCCTCGCTGGCCGATCTGGGAGGCACCGCGCTTTTGCTGCTGGGCCTGACCTCCCATGCGCAGCAGACCGGAGATTCGTCCCGGAATGCCTTGATCGACCAACTGGGGATGTATCTGCTGCGCAGCATCGGCGTGGACGGGGTCTTCACGCGGGGCGGCGCCCTGCAGTGGGGGCAGGCCCTGCAGGCTCTGGGCCGGCTGTTTGACCATACCGGGGACGTCCGTTATCTGGATGCGATGGAGAGCACGGGATATTGGCTGTATCTGCATCCTGAACGGTCCTACGAGGCTACCGACGAGGGCTACCTGATGAGCCTCTGGGTGGCCGACCCGCTGATGAGGCTTTACGGGCAGCGTCCGCTGGAATGGATCCCTGAGTACCTGTTCCGGCTGACCGATCCGATCGTGGCGGCCCAGCACCTGCCCCACAACACCGGCGATCCCGAAAAGCTGGGTCATTACGACTGCCCGGAGGCCGGCGGGGGGGCCACCTGGCGCACCGCCCTGCGCCTGGAGGGGGTCGTGGACGGGTACCGGCTGGCCGTCCTGCGGGGCGACACGGCGCGGGCCCTGACCTACCGTGAGAGCACGCTCTTCGCCCTGTACGCGCTGCAGAAGCTCCAGTTGCGCGCAGGCGACACACGAGGCGCGGTCGACCCGGTCCTGGTCGAGGGCGCCTGGCCCCAGACCCCCGACGGACGCACGCTCCGCGCCGACGTCACCCACCATACCGCCAACACGCTGCTCAAGGCCGCCCTGTACCTGGAACTCGAGTCCATCGAGAAGGAGTAGGACCGCCGGTCCGACCAGCCTGGCCGGTCCGACCAGCCTGACCACCCGGCCCCCCCCATTCTTACGGCTTCCCCTTCTTGCCGTTCAATGCTATAAATCCCCCGCTTTCGCAGGCGAAAACCTGATCGAAACGAACCCGAAAGGAGTTGACCCTCATGCAAATGCGCAACATCGGCATCATCACCTCCGGCGGCGACTGCGCCGGCCTCAACGCGGTGGTCAAGGGCGTGAGCCTCACCGCGCTCTCCCACGGCATCAAGGCGCTGGTCATCCCCAACGGCTATGCCGGCCTGTATAACCTGATCGAGTTCGACAAGCTCACCGAACTGACCCCCCGGCGCCTCGACAACGTCAACGTGTCGGTGGCCGGCTCGGAGGCAGGGCACTCCCGGGTGAAGATCTCCTCGATCAAGGACGAGAAGAAGTACGAGCGGATCAAGGAAGGCCTCGCCAGACACGAGATCGACGGACTGATCATCTCCGGCGGCGACGACACCGGCTCGGTGCTCGTGGATCTGGCCAGCAACGGCATCCGCTGCATCCATGCTCCCAAGACCATGGATCTGGACCTGAACTCCTACTCGGTCGGCGGCGACTCCACCATCAACCGCATCTCCGAGATCACCCAGGACCTCAAGACCACAGGGCGCACCCACAACCGCATCATGGTCATCGAGGTGTTTGGCCGCTACGCCGGCCACACGGCCTTCCGCGGCGGCATCGCCGGGGCCGCCGACGCGATCCTGATCCCGGAGCTGCCCGTCGACTTCGACGTGCTCTATGAGCACATGAAGACCATCTACTGGCGCCGCATCATGGAGAGCGACGTCAACGCCGGCACATACTCGATCGTGGTGGCCGAGGGCATCCGCGACTCCTCCGGTGCCGAGCTCACCGACGACACCGCAGGCGTGGACTCGTTCGGCCACAAGAAGCTCTCCGGTGCGGGCAAGTACGTCGTGCAGGAGCTCAAGAAGCGCATGGAGCATGACCTGTTCACCAAGGAGATGATGAAGAAGACCGGCATGTTCGTGGAGAAGCTCTACGAGATGCCCGAGATCCGCATGATCCAGCCGTCCCATCTGGTCCGCTCCGGCGGCTCCTCGGCCTATGACGTCAACTTCGGCGCCGAGGCCGGTGTGGCCGCGGTGGAGCTGCTGATGGCGGGGTATTCCGGCGTCTCCGTGGTCGAGGTCAAGGGCACCGAGATCCGCTTCCAGAAGACCGCCGAACTGATCAAACAGCGCTTCGTGGACCTTGAGGAGTGCCGCTTCTTCGAAAACATGGGAATCTGCTTCGGCCGGCAGGTCGAGCCCGCCCGCCCGACCTTCAAGGAAGTGCAGGGCCGCGTGGACCGCATTTACTGATCCGGAATCGACTGTACCCCGATGACGACCGCCAAAAAAAAGCAATCCACCGTGACCGGAAAGGTCGTGGTACGCAACCGCAAGGCGCACTTCGAGTACGAGATCGTGGAGCGTCACGAGGCCGGCATGGCGCTGACCGGCTCCGAGGTCAAGAGCCTCCGGGGCGGCGGGATGGACATCGCCGACGCCTACGC
>PHAZ01000231.1 GCA_002841825.1 Deltaproteobacteria bacterium HGW-Deltaproteobacteria-22
CCCAGGGATCCCCAGCGCGACGCGCCACGCGATGGCGCCCAGAACAACCGCCCGCCGCGCGAGCCGCGCGACAACCGTCCGCCACGCGAGCCCAGGCCACCCAGGGATCCCCAGCGCGAACCGCCACGCGATGGCGCCCAGAACAACCGCCCGCCGCGCGAGCCGCGTGACAACCGTCCGCCGCGCGAGCCCAGGCCACCCAGGGATCCCCAGCGCGAACAGCCACGTGACGGCCAGAACAAGTCTGAACCACGCCCCGGCTACGGCCAGCGCCCACCGCAGGACCGCGCCCGGCAGCCTGAAGAACGGAAAACAACCCCCGAAAGTGGAGAAGAATGATGGCCAAAGCAAAACGTCCCGAGGAAGAAGTACAACAGAAGGCATTGAAAACCGCGCTGGGCACCATCGAGCGCCAGTTCGGCAAGGGCGCGATCATGCGCCTGGGCGATCACGACTCCCACATGAGGGAGCTCTCCGTGGTGTCCACGGGCTCCCTGTCACTGGACATCGCGCTGGGCGTGGGCGGCCTTCCCAAGGGCCGCGTGATCGAGATCTTCGGACCCGAGAGCTCCGGCAAGACCACCCTTGCGCTGCACATCGTCGCGGCGACCCAGAAGCAGGGCGGCGTGGCGGTCTTCATCGACGCCGAGCACGCGCTGGACATCACCTACGCCAAGAAACTGGGCGTGGACATCGAGAACCTGCTCGTCTCCCAGCCGGACTGCGGTGAACAGGCCCTCGAGATCTGCGACACGCTGGTCAAGACCGGCGAGGTCGCCGTGGTCATCGTCGATTCCGTGGCCGCGCTCACCCCGCGCGCCGAGATCGAGGGCGAGATGGGCGACAGCCACGTCGGGCTCCAGGCACGCCTGATGAGCCATGCGCTGCGCAAGCTCACCAGCAGCATCTCCAAGTCCAACTGCGTGGTCGTGTTCATCAACCAGCTGCGCATGAAGATCGGCGTGATGTTCGGCAATCCCGAGACGACCACCGGCGGCAACGCGCTGAAGTTCTACTCCTCGATCCGCCTGGACATCCGCAAGATCGGCACCCTCAAATCGGGCGATACCGTCATCGGCAGCCGCACCCGCGTGAAGGTCGTCAAGAACAAGATCGCCCCGCCCTTCCGCGAGGCGGAGTTCGACATCCTGTACGGACACGGCATCTCCCTCGAGGGCGATGTGCTCGATCTGGCCGACAAGGCCGGCATCGTCGAGAAGAGCGGCTCCTGGTACTCGTATGCCGGCGAGCGTCTCGGACAGGGGCGTGACAACGCCCGGCAGATGCTCATCGACAACCCCGAACTGATGGCCACCATCGAGAGCCGCATCCGGCAGTCCAGCGATCTGCCGCTGCTGCTCACGGGCGATCCGCCGACGGACGCCTAGCCCCCGGACATCGTCAAGCACCATGCGGGTCGTCATCCTCAACCAGAAGAACCGCAGCCTCTTCACCCATCTGGTGATGTGGCATGCCTTCATGTTCCTGGTCGTTGGCGTCTGTTTCACGTTCGCCGGAATCCTGATCTTCGGCACGTATGCGCGCCAGGTGCCGGTGAAGCCCGACTTCGGAAACATGAAGAGTTCGGTGTCCACCTCGACATCGATCGCCGCGGCCGACGGGACGCTGCTCGCCGAGATCGCCGGCCAGCGCCGGGAATGGACACCCTTCGAAGAGATCCCGCCACTGGTGCGAAACGCCTTCATCTCCATCGAGGACGCGCGCTTCTTCACGCATGGGGCGCTGGACCTGATCGGCCTGGCCCGGGCCACCTGGACGAACCTTCGCTCGGGCTCGATCCGTCAGGGTGGAAGCACCATCACGCAGCAGGTCGCCAAGTACTTCCTGGGCGAGGAGCGCACGTTCGACCGCAAGTTCCGCGAGGTCATCTGGGCGCTGCGCCTGGAGCGTTCCATGGGCAAGGAGCAGATCCTCGAACTGTACCTGAACCTGATCTTCCTCGGGAAAAACGCCTATGGCGTCAAGGCCGCCGCCCGAAACTACTTCGACAAGAACCTCGACCAGTTGACGCTGGCCGAGGCGGCGCTGCTGGCGGGCATGGCCCAGGCACCCTCCCGCTACAGTCCCTCGGTGAACCCTGGTCTGGCGCTGTTCAGGCGCGAGCAGGTGCTCCAGGCGATGCACCGCAACGGCTTCATCTCCGGCTCCGAACTCGACCTCGCGCAGGCGGCTCCCGTGGAGCTCGCCCAGCGCAAGGACTACTTCAATGCGCGCACCCCGTACTTCACCGAGACCGTGCGCCAGCTCCTGCTGCAGCGCGTGGGCGCCGACGCCTTCGCCCGCGGTGGCTATCAGGTGGAGACCACGGTGCGGCCATTCGTGCAGATCATGGCACGCAAGAACGTCGAGGAACTGACACGCTGGCAGGACCATCGCCAGGGCTGGCGCGGCGCGGAGGCCCGCCTGAAGACCGAACCCGAACGCAAGGAGTTCCTTGAGAAGGCCATGGCCTATTACAAGGATATTCCGCTGTTACCGGACCGCGACTACCTCGCGCTGGTGACGCAGGTCACCCGCGAGAAGGCCACGGTCGTCGTGGGCCCGCACCCGGCCGGCACCATTCTCTTGGACGACATGATCTGGGCCTATCCGGCCCATCCCACCGAAGGCGTCACGGACAAGACCATCGGGTCGGTCACCGAGGCGCTGGCAGCCGGGGACGTGGTCTGGGTCCGTCCCATGCCCGGTGCGCCCGGCCGGTACCGGCTCGAGCAGATCCCCCGGGTGCAGAGCGCCCTCCACGTCATTGACCATCGCTCCGGCTACGTCATCGCCATGATCGGCGGAACCGACTTCGACCTCACCAAGTTCAACCGCGCCGTCCAGGCCTGCCGGCAGCCCGGCTCGACCTACAAGCCGTTCTACTACAGCCTGGCGCTGGCCGAGGGTTGGACCTTCGACCGACCGCTCACCGACATCCCCTACGCCATCGTTGATCCGGCCACGGGCCAGAAGTGGCGCATCACCAACTTCAACTATGGCGAGACCATGTCCCCGGAGCTGCAGGCGAAGGTCGCCAACTACAAGGTGACCCTCGAGCACGCCCTGGTGTGGTCGCGCAACACCCCGTCGGTCACCATCTTCCAGGCCATGGGCGCCCGCAAGGTGGCTGCCTGGGTCCGCCGCTTCGGCTTCACCACGCCGGTGATCCCTGACAAGGGTCTGGCGCTGGGATCATCCTGCACACGCATGGACGAGCTCAACGCCGCCTTCGCGGTGTTCGCGCGCAACGGCCGCGAGATCAAGCCGGTCATGATCCGCCGCATACGCGACGCCGCCGGAAACATCCTTGAAGACGCCACCACACCCTCGGATCCGCTGCTGACCGCGGGGGAACGCATCGACCGCATGATCGGCCTGCTCGGCCGCCGGGAGCGGCAGGTGATCCCTGCGCGTGCGGCCTATCAGACATCGATCCTGCTGCGCAAGGTCGTCACCGACGGGCACAACGAGACGGTGCGCGACATCGGCTTCCCGGCCGCGGGCAAGACCGGCACCGCATCGGACACGATGGACACGTGGTTCTCTGGCTACACCTCGCGCTGGGCCACGCTGACATGGCTTGGCGACGAGAAGTATGAGCGACCGCTGGGCGACCGCGACGCGGCCTTCGTCACGACCTCGCCACTCTGGGGTCGTTTCATGTACGACGCCGCGCGTTTCGCCCCGCAGCGTGAAATCCCCTGGGCCGACGAACGTCACCGGGATCTGGGAAGACCCGTCGCCACGAACCCTGCCCGCGGCATCAAGCATGAGTACGTGCCCCCCAAGGAGAAGCCGCCGGCGCTGGGTGAATGAGGGCCGCAGTTTCCGGCAAGCAGTTGCACTTCCCGGAAAAACTACTATCCTGTGTGTGGCCGGCCCGTGGAATTTTTCCGTGACGGAAACGTCCGGGAGTGGTCTGGTTCCAGGATCATGAATCCGGGCCACCCACGAAACGAAACGATTGAGCGAGGAAAACCATGAAAATATTATTGACAGTACTCCTGATGTCCGTCTGGTTCGCTGCGCCCGTGCACGCAAACGACAAGTCCTGGAAGCTTTTGGAGATCCCGGAGGCCAAGAAGGTCGAGAAGGGCAATCTTGCAAAAATAATCGAGATGGAGCTCCCCGGCTACGGCACCCGCGTGCTCGCCTATCCCCAGATCCTGCGCATCGAAATCACCGGCGGCACCGGAGCATCGAAGACCTCCGAGACCGTCTTCCTGTTCAAGAACATCCCCGAGCTGGCCATGCTCAAGGCCGACAGCGACCTGAAGGGCTCCCGCGACGCGGTGTCCTTCTCCTCGTTCAAGTCCTGTGTGTGGAACGCCGAGGCCGAGATGCACGACTGCAAGGGTGCCGGCCTGGCCAATGCCGGTGCGGTCGACGTGCTGCCGGTGGTCAGCCAGAAGCACGTGCTGCTGGTGTCCCGCGCCCGGACCGCCGGAAAAGCCAGGACCGTCCTGTGGCTGGCCTATTCCTCCGCCGCCTCCGTGTATTATTTACCTTACGCCAATATGGGTTTTGCCAAGCTCGGCCTGGACAACATCACGGTGACCTCCTACGTGCCCACCACCGCCAGCGTGCCCGTGCTGCCACCCGATCCGATGGACAGTCCCGCGCCCGTGGAGCCCGAGGCCAAGTCGGGGACCCCCGAGCCGGCGCCCGTCGTGGAGCCGCATCCGACAACCCCGACGTCAAAGCCCCCGGTGTCGACCACCCAGCTGCCCGCCCCCGAGACCCCGGCCCAGTGGAAGGGCTACACCGTGCTCAACACCACCAGCCTGTCCCGCACGCTGCCCGAGGTGTGGACACAGGACCGCCTGACCAAACTGACCAACGATGCGTCGCTGCAGTCGTACCACTGGGTCCGTATCCAGGTGAAGGGCGTCGACCTGAACACCGCCAAGTCGCTGAAACTGGCCCTGCCCGTCGCCCCCGCGATGGCCTACGTGTACTCCTGGACCGACGCACCCAAGGAATTTCGGTCGTTCCTCGGCGACCTCGGCCAGTGTCAGAAGCGCGGAGCCAAGGGCTGCCCGATCCGGGTCGACGGCACCCGCTGGTATGACCTGACCGGCATGATCCAGACCACGCGCTTCGTGGCCCAGTCGTCGGCGACCAAGCCCGGCAGCGGCCAGATGATTCTGTGGATGGCCTTCTCCGTCCCCGTCCGTCAGATCGGCCACAACCAGGTCGCCCAGGGAAAGATCACCGCCGTGGCCTTCCCGGCCGCAGCCGGCGCCGGCGTCCCCGTGCAGCCGCTCTCCGAGTCCGCCCCCCCCGCAGCCGATGGCCTGCCCCAGGACGGCCCCATGCGCCTGACGCTCACACCCAGGACCGTCACCTACCCGGCCGCCTCGAACTACCTGCGCTCGGTGGGCATCGTACCCCAGGACAGCGGCCTGCTGACGTACCGCTACATGCTGCGCATCAGCCTCAAACCCGCCTCCAACGCACGCCAGGCGCTGGAGCTCACGCTGCCGGCCCAGCCGAAACTGATCCTGGGCCGTTCGCAGAGCGCCACCGGCACCACCTCCGACAACGCCCGTATCGGCATGGTCCAGCTGGGCAAACCCGGCACCTGCCGCATCAAGGGCGACCAGATGCATTGCCCGATGCACTTCCACGGACTGGGGTGGAGAGATCTCTCCGGCGGATTTCTGAAAGGAAAGACCCGGATTATTTTTGCGGCCAATTCCAAGTCCGAAGTTCAGGAAATGGTGTTTTTCCTCGCTTTTGAGCAGGCTCCGGCCTTCGTTCAGGTCGAAGAATACCCGTCTTCGGTCAATGCGCCGGTCATCACAACTTCCTTGTATCAGATCCAGCAATTCCGCTAATATCTGCGGGATGTCGAATTCCTACGAACCCTATCCTCCCGGGACGGTGCTGGCCGACGGCCAGTACGTTCTGACGCGACTCCTCGCCGTCGGCGGCATGGGGGCCGTGTACAAGGGGACCAAGCAGAGCGCCCTGCGGATGGAGCTGCCCGTGGCCATCAAGGAGCTGCTGCCGCACCTGTCCGAGAAGAAGCCGTTGGTGGAGTTGTTCTTCACCGAGGCGCACCTGCACGCGAAACTGCACCACTCCAACATCGTGCGCGTCGTCGACCTGTTCACCGACCGCGGACGCTTCTACATCGTGCTCGAGTGGGTCGAGGGCATGGACCTGCGCGTGCTGATCAAGACGCTGATCAAGAAGCGCTTCTCCATGCCCCTGCCCGTGGGCCTGTTCATCCTGTACGAGCTGCTGCAGGCCCTGCACTATGCACATCACGTCATGATCCCGGAGAAGCACGTCACCGGCATCGTGCACCGGGACCTCTCCCCGTCGAACATCCTGTTGTCCCGCTCCGGTGAGGTGAAGCTCACCGACTTCGGCATCTCCCACGCCGGCGAGCGCCTGATCCCGTTCAAGCGCGTGCTCGGCAAGAAGGGTTACATGCCGCCCGAGCTGCGGGACGGCGGCCTCGGTGAGAGCCGCTCCGACGTGTACTCGCTGCTGGTGTGCTTCTACGAACTGATGTCCCTGTTCAATCCCCTGCTGCAGGACACCGAGAACCCGGACTTCAACCTCGGCCGCGCCCGCCCGGACATCCCCAAGAGCCTCCTCTTCATCGTGCAGGAGGGTCTGCTGCCGGCGGTCCACGACCGTCCGTCGAGCACCGAGATGCTGTCCATGCTCGAGCAGGCCGTGGCCCGCGAGAGCATCCCCCTCGGCAGCACGCTGCTTTCGGATTTCATCAACAAAATCATGGACCACTAGGATTCTGACCAATTACAAGTAAGCAGTCAATTTCCTTTCACAATTCCCCATCCCCATCCCCATCTCCAAATCGAAATCGAAATCGAAATCGACTGGGAGAAAACCAGGATGACCATCAAATAAACTGATCAACTGTCCAGGATTCCGGGGGTTCCGCGGTTGAAATCCTGCAAGGATGCTCTAGAACGGGATGTCGTCATCGGCCGCGGCATGTCGGTCTCGGGGCCGTCGTAGCCGCCGCCGCCCTCGGAGCTGCGGCCGCTGAGGAACAGCACGCGGGAGGACTGGATCTCGGTGGTGTAGCGATCCTTGCCTTCCTTGTCGGTCCACTTGCGGGTCCGCAGGCTGCCCTCGACATACACCTTGGAGCCCTTCTTCAGGCTGTCGCGCACCGCGTTGGCCGCCGGTCCCCAGACCACGATCTTGTGCCACTCGGTGTGGGACGCACGGTTGCCGTCATCGCCCTTCCAGCTCTCGGACGTCGCCAGGGAAAACTCGGCCACGGCGCGGTTGTTGGACGTCACGCGGTACACCGGATCCTTGCCCAGATTGCCGATCAGAATCACTTTGTTCAATCCATCTGCCATCACAAACCTCCATTCGGGAAAGCGCGGGAATTGTAACTTTTCCCGGCTGAAAGAAAAGGTCAAAATCGATCTTTCACCGGATCAGTATCGGTGGTTTTTCGAAAGGGTTGCAGGATTTCTCTTTTTTTTTCGGGTAACCGGGCGGTTTCAGGATTGCAGCCGGGAGGCAATTTTGGAGAAGTGCGCCCCGAAGTCCCGGGCCATGGTCTTTTCAATCTCCGAGGGGAGCCGTTCGCCCCGCCCTCCGGCGATGGTGCCCGGGCCGTAAGGGGAGCCGCCCTGCAGGGCGTCAAGGGTGCCCAGGGCAGGGGCCACCGCGCCGGGCAGCCCCACGATCACGCACCCATGGTGCAGGAGCACGGTGTGGGTGGCGAGGATGGTCGACTCCTGACCGCCATGCTGGGTCGCCGTGGAGGTGAACACGCCGCCGGGCTTGCCCACCAGCGTGCCCTTCATCCAGTCGCCGCCGGTCTGGTCCCAGAAGTTCTTCATCTGCGAGGCCATGTTGCCGAAGCGGGTCGGCGTCCCCACGATCACGCCGTCGATGCCCTGCAGGTCCGCGCGGGGATCGGCGACCTCGATGTCCTTCTGGGCCTGCGCCGCCTGCCTGGCGTAGGGATCGAGGAACTGCTCAGGGACCAGCTCGGCGACCCGCTTGAGCACGACGGTACCGCCGGCGGCCTCGATGCCCTCCTTCACTTGTCTGGCCATTTCGTATATATGTCCATACATCGAATAATAAACAATCAGGATTTTCGGGGATTTCATGGTGGCTACCTCCGACCCATAGGTTAGGCACGATGAGACGTCCCGTCAATCCCTACTAATGAAATAGGATTTATTTTTCCGGTCGAGGGGGGGCAGAACAGCTTGGAGCGGGTAAATTACTTGTCACACAGGGGGGCGGCCTGGGTGATCAGGGCGTCGATGGCCTCGTCCTTGAGTTCGTACTGCTTGACGGCCTTGTAGATCTCCTTGACGGAGTAGCGGCAGAAGCCCTTCATCTCGGGGACCTGCTTCTCGAGGATGGCCTTGCCCATCTTGATGAAGCACGCGTTGATCAGCTCTTTCTTCTTTTCCTTGGCGAAGTCGGTGCCGACCTCGTCGAACTTCTTCAGGGTGCTCTCCATGCAGTAGAACGGCATGGAATCCTGCTTCTCGGTGATGCGCTTGTCGATCTCGGTCATGGCCTTCTTCATCGTGACCTGCAGGTCGATCTCCTTGCAGACGACCTCGGCGGCCTTTTCCTTGTCGGCACCGAGCTTCTTGCCCAGGTCCTTCAACTCAAAGCACAGGCCATAGTCCTGCTTGTCGGCGGTCTTGCGCAGCTCGGTGGCCTTCTTCATGAAGTCGTCGTAGGCCTTGGGACCCAGCTCGCCGCACTTCTTCTTGAGATCCTCGGACAGGTTGTCCTTGTGGATGTCGCAGATCATCATGGCGTCCTTGAGGTCGTTCTTGCCCATGGCTTCGTCGAAGCGCTTCTGGGCGCGCTTGGAGGAGGCAGCCTTGCGGGCGTCTTCCATGCACTTCTTGAAGTCGTCGCAGCCGGTCTTGGCCGAGCAGGCGATCTCTTCGCTGTGCTCGTCCTTCTTCTTGTTGCACATCTCCATGAAGACGTCCTTTTTCAGGGGCATCTTGTCGCACTTGTCGAGACGCTTGTAGAGCAGCTCGCAGGAGGGCTTGCCCTCGCCGCAACCGGCCACCACCACGAGTCCGAGACCTGCCAGCAACATGGGAATCATAGCAATTTTCATTTCAGTCATCCTTTCCTGAAAAACTTTCGATGTGGGAAATTTCAAAAACGCAGGAACAAAAACACTTAATTTGTGAGCCCAGAAGGAATCGAACCTTCAACCTCCGGATTAAGAGTCCGCTGCTCTACCGATTGAGCTATGGGCCCTGGTCTTGCGCGCCCGGGGTGACTCGAACACCCGGCCTGCGGATTCGAAGTCCGACGCTCTATCCAACTGAGCTACGGGCGCAAATCCCCCGAGGGCAGAAATGTAATGAACTTCCGGGCGGCAAAAGTCAAGCTGAAAAAGACGGAAAAAAGCATGAACAGATCGGACCGGACTATTTCCTCGCCGGCCGCCGGACGGGCTTCTTCTTGCCGGGCTTGGCGGGGGGAACGGGATGGAGCAGGCTGTCCTTCTCGATGGCGTTGAGATAGCGGAACTTGCCGGGCTTGAGATCCCCGAGGGAGACCTGGCCGACGCGCACGCGACGCAGCCGCAGCACGGACAGACCCACGGCCTCGCACATGCGGCGGATGATGCGGTTGCGGCCCTCGGTGATCACAAAGCGCAGCCAGACGTTGGACTGCATCTCGGGCCGGTGCTGGATCGTCACATGGGCGGGCTTGGTGGGGCCGTCGGAGAGCTGGACTCCCTTGCGCAGGCGGTCGAGGACCTCGCTGGTGAACTCGCCCTTGATCTTGACCTCGTACTCCCTTTCGACCTGATAACGTGGATGCAGCACCTTCTGGGTGAGATCCCCGTCGTTGGACAGCAGCAGCAGACCCTCGCTGGCGAAGTCCAGCCGCCCCACCGGGTACAGGCGCACGCCCAGGTCCGGACCCAGGCTGATCACCGTATCGCGGTCGGAGGCGTCCTCCACCGCTGAGAGCACCTGCGGAGGCTTGTGGAAGGCGATCACCACCAGCTCCTCGGGCAGCACCTTCTTGCCGTCGACGAGCACGACGTCGTAGTTCGGGTCGATGGTGGTGCCCGGCTCCCCGGGGATCTTTCCGTTGACGGTGACGTGTCCCTGCGCGATGAGCACCTCGCACTTGCGACGGGAGGCCACGCCACAGCGCGCGAGGTACTTGTGAAGCCGTTCATTTTGACTCATTCGGGTTCTCCAGTTCTGCCGGCGGCAGCTCGACGGGGTTCGGCGCCGGCGTAGCGCCGGCGTTCGGCGCCGGCGTGTCTTCGGACACCGGCGACGCAGGCACTTCGGAGGCCGCAGGCGGCGGCTCGTCCTCAAGGCCGAGGGCTTCGCCCATGCGGCGGGACAGTTCATGAACCTGCTCCTCGAAGGCCTTGACCGAGGAAAAATCCAGGGAGAAGTCTCCGCCGGCGGCGGGCTTCAGGTCCTCGAGTTGAAGCGCGGGATCGGGTGACACCGTCTGGGGCACCACGGTCTCGAAGGCTGGCAGCTCCGACAGGGCGTTCAGCCCGAACACCGTGAGGAACTCGCGCGTCGTGGCATACAGGTGCGGCCGGCCGGGCTCCTGGCGGCGACCCGCGATCGTCACCAGGTTTTTGTCGAGCAGGTACTTCAGGCTCGTCTCGGCGTCAACGCCGCGGATCTCGTTGATCTCGGGCAGCGTCACGGGCTGGCGGTAGGCCACCACCGCGAGGGTCTCGAGGGAGGCCTGTGTCAGACGGCCGCCGCGGCTGCCCAGGGGGCGGCGCACCCAGTCCACCAGCTCCGGGGCCGAGGTGAACACGTAGCCGCCGCCGAGCCGCTGCAGGCGGATGCCCAGCAGCTCGTGCATGGCGAACAGCGCCGAGATCGCGGCCTCGAGCACCGGAGGCTCGACCTCGGGCAGAAGCTCGCACAGCCGCGCGAAGGGCAGCGGCGCCGGGGAGGTGAAGATCAGGGCTCCCACGACCTGGACCCAGTGCGGGTCCGCGTCGGGGCAGCCGAGCTCACGAAGCAGGTTCGAGATGCGGGAAGGATCCGGTGTCAGCATATTCGGGAGTCAGCGTTATCAGGATCTCGCCGTCGGAGGCGTTCTGATCCAGGGTGATGGTGGAGGAACGGCACAGTTCCAGAAGCGCCAGGAACGTCACGACGATGAGCGCCGGACGGAGGTCGAAGTACTGGGCCAGCAGCCGTTTCAGTCCGATGCTTCGCTCGTCATAGAGCACCTGCAGGACCTGCGCGGTGTGCGCCCGCAGCGAACGTTCATCCACTCCACGGAAGGAGGCCGCACGCTGGGCCTTCAGTTCAAGCACGCCCCAGATGGCGGCCAGTTGGTCGGGATCCTGCCTGCGCAGGACCGTCGGCTCGGGGTCGATGACCTCGGCCACATAGCCGCGCCGGTAGATCACGCGGTCCATGAGCAGGTGTTCGGACAGCCAGGAGGCCGCGCCACGCATCCGCTCGATCTCCATCAGGCGGGCGAAGAAGTCGTGGACCTCGGTCTGCTCGTTGGACAACTGGGTCGTCTCCGGCCCGGGCAGCACGAAGCGGCACTTCCACTCGACCAGCGTCGCTGCCAGCACCAGGAACTCCGAGGCGACGTCGATGTTGTACTGCTTGTACTTCTCGATCTCCTCGAGGTATTTCTCGGTCAGCGTCGACAGGGGCAGCTCGCGCAGGTCCAGTTCGTGCCGGCGCACCAGGTGCAGCAGCAGGTCCAGCGGACCGGCGAACCAGTCCGACAGGCGGCAGTCGAGGTCGTAGGAGAGCTGGATCCAACTGTCCATCACGGTCAGACCCCCACGGCGAACCGGATCAGCATCATGGCGACGGCCAGGATGGGCTGGAACACGTAGCGCAGCACCCCGGTGGCCATCACGGCGATGAGGATCCATATGCCGTACTGCTGCATGAAGTCCGTGAAGGCGCGCCCGTGAGGGTGCAGCACGTTGATCAGGATGTGGCTGCCGTCCAGCGGCGGGATCGGCAGCA
>PHAZ01000232.1 GCA_002841825.1 Deltaproteobacteria bacterium HGW-Deltaproteobacteria-22
AGATCCTCCGCTACCTCCACGCCATCGAGAAATGATTCCGTCCGCCCGCCGTGCACTCCTGCCACCGCAGAGTGAACTGGAATGAATACAATTTTTACCGCTGAACACGCGGCTCCCGTTGGAATGAAGAAAGATTTCACCGCTGAACACGCGGAACACGCGGAAACCAAGACCCTATTTGTATTTGCCAGCACAAACAAATTCCCTTCCGTGTGTTCTGGGTGTTCCGTGGTAAAAATTCTTGTTCCCCTTCTTTTCCTTCTTCTTCTTCTCTCCGTGGTCTTTCCGGCGTGCTCCCCGTCAAGGCCGCCCGCGGACACCCTTGTCGTGCTCGTCGAGGCGCCCGTGGGAGATATCGACCCCTCGACCGCGATCACCGCCTACGGGCTCAAGATCAGCCGGCTGATCCACGAGCCGCTGGTGTCCCTCGACACGGTAGACGGAAAGCCCCGGCTGGAGCTCCTCGAGCGCATAGAGACCCTCGATGATCGCTCCGTGATCCTCCACCTGAGGCCCGGCGTCCGCTTCTCGGACGGCTCGCCGCTGACAGCCCACGACGTGGTCTCCACCTTCAGGGCCATCCGCCATGGCACCTATTCGCCCTTTGCGGCCAAATGGAAGGATCTGGTCGAGTTGCGCGCCGATTCGGACACGCGGGTGCTGATGCGGTTTTCGGCGATCCGGCCCACGCTGGTCTCGGACCTGGACATCGGGATCGTGAAACTGTCCCCCCGGGCCGCTCCATGGCGCAACACGCGCGTCGGTGCGGGGCCCTTCATGCTCGCGGGCCGCACCACCGACCGCATCCGCCTGGTGCGAAATCCTTTCTATTACAAGGGGGTCCCGCCGGTCGCACGCGTCGTGTTCCAGACCGTCGAGGAGGAGAACGTGCGCGCGCTGCTGATGTCGTCCGGGTACGCGGACATGGCGCAGAACAACATCTCCCCGATCCTGCTGCCTGCGCTTTCGCACCTGCCGCTGATGCGCGGGCCCTCGTGGACGCTGACCTACCTGGGCTTCAACGCGCAGGTGCCGCAACTGGCCGATCCCCGCGTGCGCCGCGCGCTGGCCATGTCCGTCGATCGCGGGCGCCTGATTCAGGCCCGGTTCCGGGGTACCGCCCAGCTGGCAGACTCGATCATGCCTCCCCAGCACTGGGCCCACGCGCCGGGACTGCCGCAGCTGGCGTTCGATCCCGCCGCCGCCGCCCGCCTGCTCGACGAGGCCGGCTGGCCTGCCGATCCTTCCACGGGCGTGCGCTTTAATCTGGAGTACAAGACTTCATCGAATCCCTTCCGCGTGGCCATCGCGAAGGTGATCGCCGAGGGCTGGGGTCGCATCGGCGTGCGGGTGCGGGTCCGCAGCCTCGAGTGGGGCGTCTTTTTTGCCGACATCAAAAAACGGCAGTTCCAGGTCATGTCGCTGCAGATGCCCGAGATCGGTGTGCCCGACGTGATGGTGGATTTCTTCCACTCCGCGAACATCCCCTCGGCCGCCCGTCCCGACGGCGTGAACCGGTGGGGCTACGCCGACGCCGAGGTCGATGACCTGCTGGATCGCACCAAGCGCACGAGCGACCCTGCGCTGCGCCAGGATCTGTTCGCCCGCGTGCAGGAAAAACTCATGCGGGACCTGCCGATTTTTCCGCTCTGGTTTGAGGAAAATTTGGTCTTTCTTTCCGCACGGGTTCGGGAGTATAACTTGCTCCCGAACGCGCGCTGGAGTTCGCTCTCCGGCGTGGTTCTCATGCGGTGACCGGGAGGTCACCGCGCGGTGAGCTTCTGGTCACCGCACAGGCTCAGGCGGTGAGTTCCATACTCACCGCACAGGCTCAGGCGGTGACCTTGTCACCGCACAGGACCCGAACTGATGGACGAACATACCACCTGGCTGGATCTGCTGCCCGGATATCATAATCTCGAGGAATACTTCCGGCAGTATTTCGGGCGCAACTGGTCGAACACGATTTTTCCTCCGCAGGAACACTTCTCGATGACGCACGTGTTCCTGGCGTTCTTCGTGGGGCTGTGCCTGATGGCCGTCGCCTTCTCCTACCGCCGGCATGCGCGCAGCGAGGCGGCCCTCATGCCCGCGGAGCGGCTCACCTTCTTCTCCTTTGTCGAGCTTCTGCTGTCGGCGCTGCTGCGCTTCTTGACCGAGATCGTCGGCAGCGAGAAGGACGCACGCCGCTTCTTCCCCATGGGCGCGGGCATCTTCGTGTTCGTCATGTTCTCCGATCTGATCGGCCTTTTGCCCGGGTTCGAGCCTCCCACGGCTCATCTCCAGATGAACCTGGCCATCGCGCTGACGGTCTTCGTGGCCACCCATTATTTCGGCATACGGCAGCAAGGCTGGAGATATCTCAAACAATTCACGGGGGACTCCTGGCTCATGGCGCCGTTGATGCTCGTTCTCGAGGTCGTCAGCCACATCGTTCGACCCTTGTCGCTGACGGTACGCCTCCTCGGAAACATGTTCGCCGATCACAAGGTGCTGGCGATCTTCACCTTGCTGTTTCCACTGGTCATTCCCATTCCGTTTCTATTCCTGGGGTTGCTGGTTTCCCTGATCCAGGCCCTCGTTTTCATGACCCTGTCGGTCATCTATTTTTCCCTGGCCACAAGCCAGGAGCATTGAGGACATGCCATGAAGAAAATGCACGCCATCATCCTGTTTTTCGCGATTTCCTTCGCCACCATCGGCGTCTGGGCCCAGGCTGCTCCGGCGGCGCAGGATCAAGTGGAAAACGCAGCCCCTGCAGGGGTGCCCACGACCGACAGCAACATGGCTGCGAAAAAGGAGACCAACTCCGGGTCCGCCGATTTCTATGCGATTGGCCTCATCATGGCCCTGGCCGTGCTCGGCGGTGCCATTGCCCAGGGTTGGGTCGGCTCCAGCGCCATGGCCGGCGTTGCGCGTAACCCAGGTGCCAAAAGTGCCGTGCAGACGCTGATGATCCTCACCCTCGTGCTCATCGAGTCGCTGGTCATCTACGCCCTGGTCGTCTCCCTGCTCCTGTACGCCAAACTGTAATTCCTTCAAGGAAGAGGTGCCATCCTCGGCAGGTGGTTTCCATCGCAGGGTTCACTTTTTTCACGATTTTCTTCCGTCGCCCTCTTGCCAGACGCGTCTTACAGGTTATGCTGCAACTGCGAAATACCTCGGACGTCGCGGCGGTTGCAGTGACGTGTTTTCGACGGGAGGGCTCATGAACGCAGTTAATTTATTTCTAGCCGGCCTTGGAACGTACCTGACTCCCTGCGTATATCCACTGATTCCTATCTACCTCACCTCGCTGTTGGGGGCCGATCCTACGGAGGAGGACTTCTCCCGCGGCAAACTGATGCTGCGGGCGATGGCCTTTTCCCTCGGGTTCATCCTGATCTTCTCGATCATGGGCCTGGGCGCGGCCGGCATCGGCAAACTGATGGCCAGCCACAAGGGCTGGTTCCAGTTGATCGGCGGCATCTTCATCCTGCTGTTCGGTTTGAAGTTCCTGGGCTGGATCCAGATCCCTGTGTTCGATCGCATCCTGCGCAAGGACGACAGCCGCAGCCACGAGAAGGTCAACGTCGTGGCGGCCTTCCTGATGGGCGTCTTCTTTGCGGCCGGCTGGTCCCCCTGCATCGGCCCGATCCTGGGCGCGGTGCTCACCTATACGGCGTCTGAGACCTCCAGTCCCGCCACGGGATTTTTGTACCTCTCGGTCTACGGACTGGGCTTCGCCACGCCGCTGCTGATCATGGCCTTCTTCGCCGAGCATGCCCGCATGCTGGTGGCCAGGACCGCCAAGTACCTCCCCGTGGTCGAGGAGTTCATCGGCGCGATCATGATCGCCGTGGCGCTGACCTTCTTCATGGGCGTCGTCAACCCCGCCCCGGTTTACCGCTCCGGGGCCGATCCCACGGTGCCGGCCGGCCGGCCCATCGTCGTGGAGTTCATGAGCTCGAACTGTTCAATCTGCGAAAAAATGGAGCCCGTGGTCAGCGAGATGCAGACCACGTGCTCGGGCAAGGACGTGGAGATTCGCCAGGTGGACATCACCCTCCCGGAGAATCGACAGTTCGTCAAGAAGTACCGCATCCTCGGCGTGCCCACTTTCGTGATGATCGACGAGCGGGGGCGGGAGGTCGCGCGCCTGGTCGGAGAGCAGCCCCTGTCCAGCCTTCTGCAGGCCACCTCGGCGATGATCGGTCAGGAGTGCCCGGGTTATGAGCCCATCGGCAACGCCCTGCGTGGGCAGCATGGTTCCAGGCCGCCCGGTACCACAGGTCAGCCTTCCACGACCCCGGGTGGAACCGAGAAGGCTTGTCCCACCTCAGGAGAAGCTCCCGTCTGCACGGAGTGATCCCACCCTCCTTGACCTGTCTCTTTTTCTGGACACCCCTGGTTTTTACCTGTTTCCTTTTGGAGACACCTTGAAGAAACATCACGAAACGATGACGTGAAGGCGGTAAAAATTCCTTGATCCACAAGGAAAACGCTGACTTTTGTCATGCTGGTGGGTTTTGGCACGGAACCTGCGGAAAGCTGGCCGCCTTTGGAAGGAGGCAGACCATGTTTCGCATGCATTCCCTTTTCGTTATCATTTCACTGTTGGCCCTGAATCTCGCGGCCTGCGGTTCCGATCTTCAGCGCGTGTCCTCCGAGGGCCCCGAGCTTCGTCCCCTGTATCAGGTGGCCTGGAACACCGATCATCAGAATATTTCCGTTCTCGTCCACCGCAGTGCCTGTGAGAATGACGCCTATGATGGGGCGAACTGCCAAAATGGACAGATCAACGGTCATGCCCTGGTGTGTCCGGATCGCATCATTCAATTGGAGACCGGCGCCGAGGGATTTTTTCCGGCAGCGATGCAGTCTCCCCGCAGTGCCGCGCTGGGCGAGTTCGATCGCCTGGCCTACGTGCTGGACCGTGCCGGGAACCTGCACGTGACCGACACCGGTTGGTCGGCCGTCGCCAGTGACGACCTTCCTTTGATGCTGTGGTCTCCGGGCGTCGACCATGTCGAGATCCTCGCCGGAAACGCAAGGAAGCGCCTGGCCGTGGTCGATTTGCAGGGAGAACTGAAATTATGGGCGGTGAACCGGCAGGATCTGTACGTGCTGTACCAGGTTCGGTTGGGTTCGAATTGGGGATGGGGCGTGGAGAAGATCTCCCTGGTGGATTACCGCGTCGAAGAGGTTCGTGCCGAGCAGACGGTGGAGGATCTGTCCGACGTGCCGCAGGAACTGCAGATCACGGAAGAAGGACACCTGAAGCTCTACACCGACGGCCACGTCCTCTGCGATCTTCCGCTGTAATCCGAATCCAACACAAATTTTAACGGAAGGAATTTCAACCCCGGACTTGCGGCTGGAACTTCGATCTGCCGGCCGGGTCGGGCAAGGTGGGGTCAGCCGCCGCCGGTGGGGACCATGACGACGAGCTCGCCGTCGGTGGGCACCGGGTCAAGGGCGTGAAGACGTACGCCGTCGGAGAGGACAGCGATGTGGGGGAACTGCACGGGCTGGTACCCCAGATGCGCCAGCAGCGCCTCGACCGTGGGGAAACTGCCCTGGGCCTGTGCCGAGGTGACGCGCTCGGGTGAAGGACGGGAGATCGGACCGACGAAGGTGAGGACGAAGGCCATGGCTATCCCTGCTCCAGTTTTGCGCGCAGCGCGTTGGAAAGCTCCGTCGCCAGGTGCCGGCAGCGCGTCCGCGTCTCCTCGTCGGGGCGGTATTTGCACTTGCAGGAGCCAAGCACCTCCACGCCCATGGAAGTGAGGGCGTCGGCGACCTTCTTGATGCTCTCGCCGGACCACCCATAGGAACCGAAAGCCAGCCCGAGCAGATGCTGGGGCTTGAGGCCGGCGGCATAGGTCAGGAAGTCCGCCAGGGTGGGGAACATCTGGTTGTTGAGCGTCGGCGAACCCACGCAGATCGCGCCCGCGTCGAGCAGTTCGGTGATCACGTCGGAGCGGTGGGCGACGTGCAGGTTCAGCACGCGCACCGGATGACCCAGACGCTGGAACTGCTCCTCGAGCTGGCGGGCCAGCATGTGTGTGGACTCCCACATGGTGTCGTACACGATGACGATCTTGTCGGTGGGCTTCTGGGCGCTCCACTGAAGGTAACGCTCGAGCACAGCCCCCAGGTCCTGGCGGAAGATGGGACCGTGATCGGGGGCGATGATCTCGGCGTTCAATCCCAACTGCCGGCAACGCTCGATCAACTTCGGGATCAGCGGCGCATACGGCAGCAGGATGTTCGCAAAGTATTTGGCGCCCTCCTCGATGAGCCGCGTCTCGGGCAGCTCGTCGGCGAAGCGCCGGGCCGAGGCCAGGTGCATGCCGAAGGCGTCCTGGGAGAACAGGAGCTTCTCCTTGGCGATCCAGGTGAACATGCTGTCGGGCCAGTGGAGCATCCGCGTCTCGAAGAACTGAAGCTCAAGCTCGCCCAGGGAGATCTTCTCCTGATCCTTCACTGGGAGCACCTTGGTCTTCCAGTGAAAATGATCCTGCAGCGCGGCGGTGCCCATGGAGGAAGCGTACACCTGCTCGGGCCTGATCAGTTCGATGGCCTCGGGCAGGGAGCCGCTGTGATCCATCTCGGCGTGGTTGGAGACGATGATGTCGATCTTCGAAGGGTCGACCACGGAGCGAATCCTCGCCAGCATCTCGGGGAAGAAGGGGCGCTTCACCGTGTCGATGAGCGTGATTTTCTTGTCCATGATCAGGTATGCGTTGTAGGTGGTGCCGCGGCTGGTGGCATAGCCGTGAAAGTCACGGATGTTCCAGTCGATCGCGCCCACCCAGTACACGTGCTTGGTGATGGGGACGGCAGAGAATTCGGAATTCATTGGCTTGGATCCTCGGGAAAGGGAGAGGGTTCGTATGAGCCCGGAGCTAGGCAGCCGTCACGGGCATGGTGAACAGCATCGGACGTGCGGCCAGCTCGCGATCGAGCAGGTACATCGCATC
>PHAZ01000233.1 GCA_002841825.1 Deltaproteobacteria bacterium HGW-Deltaproteobacteria-22
GTCGAGGTGCTCGTGCGCGAACGAGGCGAACCGCGCGGCGTCGGCCTTCCAGATCATGTCCAGCAGTTGCTGCAGGTCGGACTTGTCGGGCTTGGCCTCGGCCAGCCGGGAGCCGGGTTTCTTCCAGTATTTGGCCCGGTAGAACAGGGAACTGTCGCCGTTTTTCTCGACGGACTCGGCGCGGTTGCCCGAGTAGATCGAACCCGGAAACCGGTCGTTGCGGCGCAGCAGGAACTCGTCAGGCTGCCCCATGAACCAGTAGACCCCCATGTAGGCCTTGTTGAGCATCAGGCGGATCGGGAAAAAATCGGGCGTGAGCAGTCCGTTATTTCTTGCAATATCAAGGATGATCTGCTCTGCAAACGGCACGGGGTTGACCGGGTTGATGAAACTGAAGGTCTGCTGCCCACGCACCAGCTCGTCATCGAGGCGGACCTTCCACGACTTCTGCGCGTAGTTCCAGTTCCAGTGCTTCAGTCCGCGGTAGCGCAGTCGGGCCTTCAGATCCCGGTTGTTGCGGCGGACGACACCCACGGCGTACTTGCCCTTGCCCTCCTTGGGGGGCGCGTCGCGGTCGAGGGAGGCCAGCTGGCTGTTGGACAGGAACAGTTCGAACGTGGGGATCCGCGCCTTCCGGGAGACCTGGGGCAGCGTGAACCGTCGCCAGTCGCGGTGGAGCTGGTCGGACAGCCTCAGGTGGAAGATCTCCCAGGTCAGCGGCTGGTCGTAGCCGTAGGCGTGGTTGTACGAGTAGTGCTCCGACAGCGGCAGGACGGTGTACCACAGCAGGACGAACCAGAAGGGCAGACAGATGATCACGGCGTGACGAACGCGGATGCGGTACAGCCGCACCAGCGGGTTTTCGTACCCGGTCAGCCAGTTGCGTCCAAGAAGGGCCATGAAACAATCCTTACAGGTCCAGCGCCAGTTGCACGAACACCTGCTCGCCGTCGAGCCACAGGGTGGAAAGAGTGTCATCGCTGCGGGTGATCTCGAAGTCGACCATCAGACGAACATGGGCGGCGATCTGCCAGTTGAGGCCCACGGTGGCCATCCACGCGCGGTCCTTGTTCTCCGAGAACACGGGCCACAGCATGTCAAAGCGCGCCACCGGCTGCAGGCTCATGCCACGGCGCGGGAGCTTGAACTTCCAGGTCGCCAGGGCGTGCGTGGAGGCGGCCATCGGGTGTCCGGTCGAGAGGTGGTTCATGCCGTAGAGCCCCTCGAGCTGGAGGCGAAAGTCGCGGAGTTTGAACTGCAGGTCGCCGCCTGTCATCCACGCGGTGGCGGGCTTGCCATCGTTGGCGGGCACGGAGAGATCGAAGTTCTTGATCGATCCGTTGAGGCCGATCTTCAGGAACTTCACGGGCTCGGCCTCGAGGCGTCCCGCGGCGTCCTTGGCGCCCGAGGTGTCGTCCTCGAAGTCGTTGGCGCCGTTGCCGTTGAACACGCCCAGACTGTATTCCAGCTTGATGGACTTCAGCAGGCGGCCCTCGATCTGGGCTCCGATGTCGCGGCCGCCATAGCCCAGCTCGCGCACGAGGAAGTCGTTGGAGAGGCCCCGGGTGACGATGGGCAGCTTGCCCTTGGACTTGAGCTCAATCAGGGAGAACGGCTTCTTGAACTGGCCGACGCGGAAGCCCAGCCATTTGCGGGCCTTCATGACCACGAACGCGTCGCGCAGCAGGTCGTCGACGGCGCCAGTCTCGTCGATGTCGTCGAGGGCCGCCTCGATGGTGCCCTCGATCCAGCGGGCCGGGAAGAACGTGAACTCCAGACGGGCCCGCTCCAGGGTGAAGCCGTGTTCGGCGACGTCCTGGTCGAGGTTCTGCCAGTGGAACATGCCGTAGAGCCGGCCCTGCACCTCGTAGGGCACGGCGGACCTGCGGACGGGGGTGTCCCTGTCGTCGTCGGAGTTGCCGTCGGAGTCGGCGTCGCGGGACTCGGCGCGGGCTTCGGCGTTGGCCTCGACCTCGGCCTCGGAGGGTGCATCGTCATCGGGGTCGGCGCCCGACGCCCGGGCCGTGGTGGGCAGGGACAGGACGAGGGTGCAGATCAGGGCTGCCAGTGTGAAGGCGTGCATGTCACTTTCCCTCCAGCAGGAAGAGCAGGCGGGCGTGCCGCTTCTCGACGAACTCCATCAGGTTCAGGTCGCCGGTGATCGACTCGGCGTTGGAGATGCCCGCCTGATGCTGGGCGAGCGTGTACCTGAGGTTGGGATCCTCCGGGATCCGGTCGACGATCAGGGCCTCGAGCTGGTCGACCCAGGCCTGCATCGCGGCCGGCTCCAGCACCGTGTCGACGACCTCCTGCACGTAGCCCAGATAGGTCGTCATGTAGGTGTCGACGGCCAGGATGCGGTCCACCAGCGGCCGGCTCGCGTCGGTGCACCCGGGCGTCTCCGGATCGGCGCCCGTGGGATGGGGGGCCAGGGCGCAGGTGGTCAGTCCCATGGACTTGTTGTGATCCCACGGGATGAAGACGAAGCGGCCGGTGTCGGGTCGGCGGTACAGGTAGAAGTTGTCGATGCTTCCCAGGTAGCCGGTGTGATCGCCCAGGGCCACGGCCACGGCCAGGTACCGCAGGAAGCCGTCCACGTCGAAGACCTCCTCGATGCCGGCGGCGAACTCGCTCTCTGACGCGTTGTTCAGGAAGTCCAGGAAGTCGATCAGGTCGGCGTAGTTGTTCATCACCGGATCGTCCTCGTTGGTCTTGAGCTGGAGCCCGCAGCCGTCCTCCTCCAGGCAGACCTTGAGGTAATCGCCCTTGCTGCCGCCGGCCCAGGTGAGGCTGCATCCGTTGTCGATGCCGGTGATGGGCTCGCACTTGTACAGGTTGCCGCCCGCGGCGTTGTTTTCGTCTCCGTAGCGGGCCCGGGCGAAGCGCTTGTCGACCATCTCCACCATGGTGTAGATGCCCAGATCGTCGCCATCAGCCTTCACCCAGGCGTAGGCGGTGCGCGGTGCGGCGACGTCCATGGCCTGCAGCGCGAAGGAGAACAGGATCTCGCGCATCAACGATGGATCGTTCTTGTTGTTGGCGAAGTGGATCCGGTCGATGCCGTGGAAGCGGGGGCCGTCATAATAGTTGAAGTTGACGCGCAGGGAGTACTTGAGCTCGGTGTCCCCGCCGCCGGCCTGGACGGGCGCGCGCAGGCGGAAGCCGGTGGATGCCAGGGTCTCATCCCCGAAACGGAAGCCCGCGTCGACGTACTCGGGGTTTCCCGTGGAGATGTACTGCCCCACCATCACGCCGAAGCCCTGGGGCGTGGTGAACTCCACGTCGGCCAGGAGGTCCGGATCGTATACCAGATCGAGCCCGTCGAGGAGCTCCTGGAGGCTGTCGGTTTTTCCTCCTCCGCAGGCGCCCAGCATGAACATGCAGCCGACAAGACAGAATAGTTTTTTCATTGGAGGCTCTCCCCGTCACCGTCGCGGTGGAACATTTTCCTTGAAAACACAGGATAATAAGGATGAAATGACATCACGGGCAGTGTATCCCAACGGGAGAAAAAAACCACCGCGGAAAGACCTCTCCGGAGACGAAAAGGTGCGGTGTCGCACAAAGACCCCCCCAGATTTGAAATGTTAGGAGAAATCCCGAAAAGGGAGGGATTATTTTGTGGGGTTGGAGAAGTACTCGAAGGCCTTGAGCAGCTCCGGTGCGGAGTCGACGAGGTATACCACGGAGGGGGTGCTGTCCTTGAAGTTCCGGATCTCGTCGACCATGGCGCGGGCCAGCTCGCGCGGATGGATGTGCGCGGCGCAGGGCCCCGGCCCGGGGACGGAGATGCTCTCATAGCCCATGCGGTGGGCCGCGACGAGGGCGGCTCGCACCGACTGCCTCACGTGCTCGATGCGGGCAGGATCGGCATCCTCGCGCCGGTTGGGCACGTGAATGACATGCTGGGCCTGCGTGCAGTGACCTGCGGAGGTGATGCTGGCTGCGCCTACGGCGAACGGGGCGACCTTCAGGATCTCCTGCTCGATGACGTCGCCGCCATCAAGCTTGATCAGCAGGCCGGGACCCTGGGACATCAGCCCGCGGGTGGAGGTGGGCGCCACCAGCGCGGTCACCTGAAAGCTCAGGACGTTGGCGTTTTTAACTATCAGTTCCATGAGGATTCAACTCCTAGTCGTCGTCGTCGTCGTCATCGATCACCCGCATGCTCATTCCCGTCATGGGAGTGGTCATGGGAGTGGTCATGGGCGTGGTCATGGGGGTGACCATGGGTGTGGTCATGGGCGTGGTCATGGGGGTCTCCATGGGTGTGGTCATGGGGATGGTCATCGGCGTGGACATGATGACGATGTCGGTGTTCATGGTGGGCATGGCCGCGCCGGACAGGCGGGCCTGGGCCTTCTGGTAGATCTCGGAGGAGGACGGCACGATCCGGAGGACCTGGTTGTACTTGTCCTTGGCTCCAGGTGCATCACCGAGCTTGTACGCATCCTCATAGATCGACTGGGCCTTGGATTCGAGCCCCTTGAGCACGTTGCCGACATCCTCGCCCATGGCGACGGCTTTCTGGTAGGCCTGGTATGCGCCCTCGGGGTTGCCCTGGGCCAGGCGGGACGCAGCCAGCAGTTTGGCGTTCTTGCCAAGGCCCGATTTGCATTCGGCCAGGTGCGTTCCGTTGAGCTGGCTGTCACTGCTGACGCACTTGTCGTAGGCGGCGTACTGGGTCTCATAGTTGCTGGAGCTGGGATCGATGGCCAGGAACGCGGCGGCCATGGCGTCGAGGGCGGTGGCCTGGGCCTTGAGCTTGTCGGCCCTGGCGCCGGACTCCTTGGCGGCAAGCTCCTTGGCCAGCGTGGCTGCGCCGGAGAAGTCCTTGCTGTCGTACTTGGCCTTCACTGCCGCGGGCAGCGAGGAACCGCCGCCGCCGCCGCCGCCGTTTCCGGGATCGGTGGGGGCGATGGGGCCCGCACCGGCGTCAGCGACCAGCATCCCCGGCTCGGCCTTGGCATCAAAGGCGGCCTTGTCTGCGGTGATGTCGGCTTCGGTGCGGCAGGCGTCGATGAGACTGGGCTTGCCGGTGAATTCCTTGATTTCCTTCTTGCCGGCGTTGCCGGGGTAGGCATCGGGGACGAGGGTGTTGCGCAGGTCGTAGACCTTCTTGCAGTCCGTGTTCTCGGACAGGATCTCGTCGTACTTCTTGACTGCGTTGACCTTGGCGCGGGAGTTCTTCTCGATGTCGAGGTAGGAGGCGACGCCGTCGATCTTGTTCTGGATCGCGGCCGAGTCCTTCTCGCGCTTCTCGATGATCGCTGCGGCCACCTTGAGCTGGTTGTCGTAGTACGCCTTGGCCTTCTCGGTGATGTTGTCCTGGATCTCGGTCAGTTGGGCCGGCGCATCCTTGAGCTTTTCCTTGCTCTCGCTGGTGGGGAAGCCCAGGCGGGGCAGGCGGGCCTGGGCAAACCGAAGGGCCTCATCCAGGGCCTTGCCCGTCTCGACGATCTTGCGGCTCTTGGCCACGGCGTCGGTGCCGGGGGCCACCTTGTCGGCCTCCTCGATCTTCTCGAGGGCCTTGTCCCAGGACACGCGGCCTTCCGCGCTGAGACTCTCGTCATTGTTGTAGAACGCAGCCGCCTCGGAGAGCAGCTTGGCGATGGATTCTTCCTTTTCGAGCCGGGCCTGCTCGGCCGGGTCGACCTTGGGACCGCTATCCTTCTTCGAGCTGAATTTCAGGGCGGCGAGCATGCCGAACAGGATCACCATGACCACCACCACGATGGCGATCATCTTCTTGCCGCGGGTGTTGAGCATGCGGCCGAGCGCGGAGCCGCTCTGCTGGTTCTGCGCCTGGATGGACATCATCGCAGGATCCTGCTGCTGGTAGGGCAATGCGTTGACGTTCGCGGTGCGATCGTCGGGCATTCCCGGAATCCGTCCCGGAGGTCCCATCGGAGGCCGTGAACCGGGGGGCATTCCCATCCCGGGAGGCATTCCCATTCCGGGGGGCATTCCACCGGGCTGCATTCCCGGAGGCGGTCCTGGCGGCATTGAACCCATTCCCGGATGCTGCATCCCGGGGCCGCCCATCCCCATTGGACGTCCACCGGTCTGTCCCCGCTGTCCGGGCTGCATTCCCGGAGGCGGTCCTGGCGGCATCTGCCCCATGCCCGGAGGCATCCCGGGGCCACCCATTCCGGGGGGCATTCCACCCGGCGGCATTCCCGGCGCTCCAGGAGGGCCGCCACCCCACTGCTGATACATGGTGGGCTTGCGCCCGCCCGGAGGCATCCCCGGACGACCGGGTCCCGGACCGCTCTGGGGCGGGCCAGGCTGCTGCTGGGGAGGCTGCTGCATGGGGGCTCCCGGCGCCATGTGGGCGCGCGGGTCACTGTATTTCATCTTGGTCTTGCCGGAGACGATCATGTCTCCGTCGGTCAGGAAGTGCTCCTTGACTTTGGCGCCGTTGACCTTGGTGCCGTTGCCCGAGCCCATGTCACGCAGCATGTAGCCATCCTTGGACGGGATGATGTCAAAATGTTTCCGCGAAACGGAAAGGTCGGCCAGAATGAAGGTGCAGTTTGCTCCGCGGCCGACCACCACCGGGTTGCCACCCAGAGGGTACTTTTTGCCCGCGTCGTTTCCTTCGACAATCTCTAAAAACGGTCCGCCTCCAGCAGTATTCGGGTCCATGACTACCTCACATCCACTTTATTCAGAAAGATCACGAATGATCAGTTCCAGCTTCTGTCGACGCGGATCCTCGGGAGGGAAGTTCTCGACTTTTTCCTGAAGATCCAGCTTGGTCCGCTTCATTTCCTTCACATCATCGGTTCGGGCCAGCTCCTGTGCCTTGCCCAGGCTGATCTCGAACAGGTGATCGAGCTCCCTGTTCAGGATCCCGATGGTACGTGAAGAGTCCTTGTACATGGCGTTGAACTGGCCATTCTCGGGCTTCTCCAGTTCGGCCAGGATGTCGCGCAGGGTCGGC
>PHAZ01000234.1 GCA_002841825.1 Deltaproteobacteria bacterium HGW-Deltaproteobacteria-22
CGACCAGGTTGATCTGGCGCTCCCCGTCGCCGGCCAGCGTGATCATTTCATCAACAGGAATCTCCAGGGCCGTGGCGTCATAGGTCTTCTGCAGCACCGGGACCTCCCCGTCGTAGATGCTCAGGGTGACGGCCTGGGGCGAGGTGTACCCCAGGGTGATCGTCCCGGTGATCCGGGACTTCAGTTGAGCCAGCTGGTCCGTGGAGGCGCTGAACCGGGCGTCGGCGACGGCGCTCTTCTCGGCCAGATCCGCGTCCGGGACCGTGCAGGCGGTGAAAAAGAAGAGGACACTGAGAAAGCTTAATATTTTATACATGACACGACTCCTTTAAGGTTTCACCGTTTGATAGGTCAGTTCCAGTTGCAGGCCCACGAACATCGACGAGTACTCGGGCTGGTCCAGGTTCACGATGGCCCGGCCCTTGAGGCCCAGGGACAGATAGATCGGCGAATCCGGCGAGGGCTTCAGGAAGACGTACGAGATCCCGCTGCCCAGGTAGGCGCCGTCGTACTGCTTCTCGAGATCCTTCGACGCGGAGGTCAGGTTGTACCCCGCCTCGAGTTGGAGGATCCAGTCGCGACCGGTCTCGTACACCAGATACGGGGCCATGTAGGACAGGTTCCGGTTCTCGGAGACCGCCGTGGGCGCGAAGAAGAAGCCCAGCCCCAGGCGATGGCGGTCGGAGAACGTGTTGCCGAACATCAGGTTCAGATGTCCGCCATACTGAAAGACACTGAGCTCCTCGAGCCGGCCGTCGGCGGTGTCCTTGAAATACACGGGACCGGCCGCGTCGAGGCCCAACTGGACCGAGAAGTTGCTGAAGATCTTTGTGAATGGACGGGCTTCGCTCGATGCCGGGGTTACCTCCTTGGGTCCGGCGGCGGTCGCGGTGACCGGGATCAGCAGGGACAACAGGAACAGGGATGGCAATAATCTTGAATAGGCTGGAATTTTCATGATTTTTCTCCTTCTTTCTACGTTATGGGCCAATCTTCAATGACCGGCGTTTGGGTCCGGCCGCGGGGTTCTTGCCCGGCAGTTTGAAAACCTTTCCACTCGTGCCGTCGAATTCCCACCTTTTCAATATGGTATCATATTCCTACACAGCAAGTAGGGAATGCACGTTTTGAATAGTTTGTTCCTTCACGAACGAAAATCCGTTCTCAATCCGCCCTTTCGGCGGTAAGGTAGTTGTCCTGCCGGGCAATCACCCGCACGGCACGGTCCCGGCGGCCGGGCCTTCCCCGTTGAGGGATCACGACGCCGGATGGACGGCCCCGGTGCCTGCGGGGGCGAGCGGTACAAACATGGGTTCGATCCTCTTCTCCATTGCAACCTTTCTTGCCATTCTCGGTTTCAATACCGGGGCGCAGGGGGAGACTCGCTGCCTGGAGGTCATTCAATGGAAGGGTAATATCGAGGACGTCTCAGTCCTCAAGGAGACCCTCCAGGGCGGCCTCCTGGCCTCCGTCCCCGGGGCGACGTGCGCGGGGGTCGTGATCCAGGTGCATTTTGCCAATGGTATATGGCGTTTTTTACTTCAGCGCGGCCCCGACAAGTCGTCCCACAAGGGGCCGGATCTGGCGGTCGCGTCGACCTGGATCGAGAGTCAACTGGCGCCGCCGGTCAGTATTGTTATCAAGCCGAAGAATGATGATAAAAAGGTTGTGCCGACGACCAAGCCGACCCCTGTTGCAATACCCGTTGTCGCGTCAGGCCTGCCCCTGCTCGCCGCGCTCTTCACCGGCGGGGCGTTTTCCTCAGCCCCCGGCTGTGGAGCGGACTCTCCGCGGGCGGGGCGATACTGCCGGAGCAGTCCGGCGTCCGGCGGGATCGGCTGGCCCTGACGCTGCTGGCCGGCACGCGCCATGACCTGCGACGCCTGCAGGTGCTGCCGGGGTTGGGGCTGGGCCTCGCCTCCACGGACATGACCCAGGCGCCGGCCGAGGAGGAGGACGCCCCCCTCGAGACCCGCCGCCTGGACCTGCTGGGGTCGGTGTTCCTGCGGGCCCAGCTCGCACTCTCGCGGCACCTTGTCCTGCTGCTGGATCTATCGGTTCAATATTCCATTTACAATCTCTCGCTGCGCGACGCTGGCCAAAGCAGCAGCAACACAAACAATGAGAGCATGGAAGCCCGAAACCTCAAGGCGAACTTCCATGAGCAGGGGCTGGTGCCCATGGACAACCTGACCTTCGTGGTCCGGCTGGGCCTCGCCTGGCGCTGGGGCGGGTGGTAGATGCAGGAGAAGATCATCCCCCTCCAGCGGGCCCGCAAGGACGTCGAGGATGCCCTCACCGATGAGGGGATCGCTGCGGCCTGCGGGACCGGAGACCGCTCGGCGATCACCATATTATATGATCGCTTCCATCAGCGGGTCGCCCGCTTCATCTACCGGCTCAATGGGCGGGATCAGGTCGACGATCTGATGCAGGCCACGTTCCTCGAGGTGGTCCGCGGAAACACGGTCTACGACGGCCGAAGCAGCGTGACCACCTGGCTTTTCTCCATCGCGGCCAACATCGTGCGGCATCATCGCCGCTCCTTCGCCCGCAAATTGAGGCTCACGGAAGCCCTGCGCGATAACCCAAGGCCCGGGATCGCGCATCTGGAAGACGGCTTCGACGAGGAGAGCCGAATCGTGCGCGCCAACGCGGCCCTGCAGGAGTTGAGCGAGACGCAGCGCGCGGCCTTCGTGCTGTGCGTCCTCGAGGGGTTGTCCGCCAAGGAGGCCGCCCTGGCACTGGACACGAGCGAATCGGCGGTGTGGAAACGCGTCTGCAAGGCGAGGGCGACCCTGCGTCGCAAGGTTCTGGAGGAAGCGCCATGAAGCATGAACTCTTTGATCAATGGCTTCGCGACGGGCAACCTCCCGTGTCGGATGAATTGCGCAGGCACCTGGGCGCCTGCCCCCGCTGTTCCGGTGAATATGAGGAGCTCCTGGTGCTCCGGGACCTGACGGCCGGCCCGGATCCGCTCCTGACCGAGAAGCGCTCGGCCGAGATCCGCTTCACCCTGGAAGCGGAGTCCAACCGGAAGCGGAGCTCCCGCGAGTTGCCGACCCGATCCTGGCTTGGCCTCCCCCGGATCCCGTGGGCCTTCGCCGCGGCCGCGGCCGCCCTCGCCGGGATCCTGATCGGGGGGGCCCTGCTGGTCCGCCTCGCCGCCGACGACGGACACGGCGATGCGGATTCCCTGGCCTGGTTCGGCCCCGCCCCGGGCGCCGAGATCACGCCCGACACGGGCGCCCGGTGGAGCCGGAGATCCCTGTCCGGCACGGAGCTGGTGATGCTTGAGGAGGGCACGCTCCGGATCCGGGTCCGCCGGCTCGCCCCGGGACAGGCCTTCATGGTCAAGACCGGCGCCGACTGGGTCGAGGTGCGCGGGACCGCCTTCTCCGTGACGGCCGGTGACGGCCTACTGCAGGTCGTGGAGGTCACCGAGGGCGTCGTGTCCGTCCACGCCGCCGCCGGGAGCCTGCTGCTGCTGGCGGGCCAGCAGTGGCGCCGCCCGGCGCAGGGACCGCCGCCTCCCCTGCCCCCGACGGATCCGGCCATCGCCGGCGGATCCGGGACCGGTGCCACGCCCGCCGATCCGGCGCCGCCGAAGGCGACGAGCCCGGCGGATTCCATGCAGCCGGTGGCGGATTCCATGCAGCCGGTGGCGGATTCCATGACGCCTCCTCCCAACCGCACGCTGCCGGCCAGGACCACGGATCCCCCCGCAGAGAGCCCGCTGCTGATCCGGTTCTCCGAGGCCTACCGCACCCTCCAGGCTGGCAACTGGCGCAAGTCCGTCACCCTGTTCTCCGACCTGCTCCAGGAACACGGCCTGGGCGCCAAGCGCGCCGACGTCCTCTTCTGGCTGGCCCAGGCGCACCTCAAAGGCGGGCAGCAACCCCAGGCCATCGCGCGGCTGCAGGAATTCCTGCGGTCCTACCCCAACGCCTGGCACGCCAAGGATGCCCGGGAACAGTTGCGACTCCTGCAGACGGAAAAATGAATCCACCGGGGTAAGGAAACCCGCCAGGCGGGCAAACACGGGGTTGAACCGGGGAGAAGTATCTCCGGCGTTTGAACTTATGGTCCATATTACGGAGGAAAATCATGAAAAATCTTAACTTTGTTATCCTCACCCTGCTTTCCCTGGCCCTCTTGACCCACTGCAGCGACAACTCCGGAGGTGGAAAAGTTACTGAAATCTGCAACAATCAAGTGGACGATGACGCGGACGGCTTCGCCGACTGCCTCGACCAGGACTGTCTCCTCGACGAGTCCTGCCGGTCGGTGCCCCTGGAGATCTGTGACAACGGCGAAGATGACGACCTCGACGGCTTCGCGGACTGCAACGACATGGATTGCACCGCCGGCTGCGAATATCTCGAGACCTGCGACAACCAGCTCGACGACGACGGCGACACCTTCGTCGACTGCGACGACCAGGACTGCACCTTCAGCCAGCTCTGCGCCGATCCCCGCGATGAACGGTGCGAAAACGGGATCGACGACGACTGGGACGGCCTCCTCGACTGCGACGATCCCGACTGCGCCGACGCCCAGGCCTGCCTGGCCCTGATCCCGGAGATCTGCGACAACGGCATCGACGACGATCAGGACGGCTACACCGACTGCAACGACCTCGAGTGCACCTCCGTGTGCGAATACCTCGAGATCTGTGACAACGGCGTCGACGACGACGGTGACACCTTCGTCGACTGCGACGACCAGGACTGCATCTTCAGTCAGCTCTGCGTCCCCGTCGAGATCTGCTCGGACACCAACGACAACGATGACGACGGCCTGACCTCCTGCCTGGATCCGGACTGCTTCGGCTTCACCGGCTGCGGCGAGTGCAACCCCTTCAGCCAGGCTGAGAGCGGCTGTGGCGGCAATGAGTTCTGCTACGTCGACACCGCCGACGGCTACATCCCCCGCTGCTTCGGCGACCGCGGCTGGGTCGACGAGGGCGACCCCTGTGACGGCCCCAATGACTGCCGCCCCGACTTCCTCTGCTTTGAAGGCCAGTGCGTGGAGCCCTGCTATCCCGACGTCCGCGAAGGCTGCGACTGCGTGCCCTTCACCGAGCTCCCCGGCGTCGAGAACACCTTCTTCGGATATTGCAATTAGTTCTCTGCCCTGCCCCGGCGCGGCCCCTACGCCCGAAAGCCCGCACTTTTTGCGGTTTGGGGAAATTCCCTGTACCAACGGAACAGAGGATCCCAACGCGCGAGATGCACATCGTCGTCTGTACTTTATTTCCCGAACTGATTTCACCGTTCCTGGCCACGGGCCTGCTCGGCAAGGCCGTCGCGCGGGGCACGGTGAACGTCGAGACGATCAACATCCGTGACTTCGCGCCGGACAGGCACCACCACGTCGACGACGTGCCCTACGGCGGCGGGCCCGGCATGGTCATGAAGCCCGAGCCCCTGGCGGCCTGCATCCGCGACGCCCACGCCCGCTGCGGCGAGGGCGGCGGCCACGTGATCTACCTGTCACCGCAGGGGCCGTCCCTGACCCAGAAGCGCGTGGTGGAGCTGTCGAACCTCGATAAACCGCTGATCCTGCTCAACGGCCGCTACGAAGGCATCGACGAGCGCATCATCGAGCGCCATGTGCACGAGGAGATCTCCATCGGCGACTACGTGCTCTACGGCGGCGAGCTGGGGAGCCTGGTCATCATCGAGGCCATCACCCGCCTGCTGCCCGACGGCGTGGGCAACCGCGACAGCCTGGCCGAGGAGAGCCACGACCACGGCCGGGTGGAGTATCCGCAGTACACGCGGCCGCCGGAGTTCGAGGGCCAGGGCGTTCCGGAGGTGCTGATCTCGGGACACCACGCGCAGATCGCCGCCTGGCGGCACCGTATGAGCCTGCTGCGCACCATGCAGAAGAGACCCGATTTGATTGAAAAGTTTCCCCTGACTGCCGATGAGATCAGGGTACTGGAGGGCCGGAAGAAATGACCCCACTGGAAAAAAGCCGCCTGACCACGGTGCTGCTGGTCCACCACCCGGTGCTCAACCGCAACGGGGAGGTGGTCACGACCGCGGTGACCAACCTCGACATCCACGACATCTCCCGCGCCGTGACCACGTTCGGCTGCGGCGGATACCACCTGGTCACGCCCATCGAGCTGCAGCGCGAGTTGATCCACTCGGTCATCTCCCACTGGAAGGAGGGCTTCGGGCTGGCCCACAACCCCAAGCGCTCCGAGGCCTTCGAGCGCACCGTGGTGACGGCGTCCATCGCCGAGAGCCTGGCGAAGATCCGCGAGACCTACGGACAGGATCCCCTGGTCATCGCGACCTCGGCCCGGGAGACCGGGCTGCCGGTGATGACCGTGCAGCGCCTCCTCGAGGATCCGCGCCCGCTGGCGCTGCTGTTCGGCACGGGCTGGGGCCTGGCCCCCGAGGCGCTGGCCGCGGCCAAGGGCGTGCTGCCCCCGATCCTGGGACCGGGCGCGTATAATCATTTGAGTGTACGTTCGGCGGTTTCTATTGTACTGGATCGGCTGTACGGCAATCGCTTCGCGTAAGGAGGCCGGCATGACGCAGTCCTTCCGTAAATACCAGGCCCTGCAGAACGACTATCTCCTCTTCGACGCCATCGACGCCCCCCTCGCCTTCACCCCCGCGCAGATCATCGCGATGTGCCACCGGCGCACGGGCGCGGGCGCCGACGGCATCCTCATCGTCTCCCGCGACGCCGCCGGCGTGTTCCGCATGGACATCCACAACAACGACGGCACCGAGGCCGCCATGTGCGGCAACGGCCTGCGCTGCGTCGGCAAATACCTCGCCGACTCCCGTCGGATCGCCCCCGGCGACCGCTGCGAGGTGCTCACGAAGGCCGGGCCCCGGCACGTGACCGTCCTCGAGCACGGCCCCGACGTCTCCCGCGTGATCGCGGGCCTGGGCCGGCCCCGCGTCCTCGACGACCGCCTGGTGCTCAACGACCTGGCGTTCGTCCACGTCGACGTCGGCAATCCGCACATCGTCCACTTCTTCGAAGCGACAGCCCCCCGCGAGCTGGCGCCCGGCTGGAACCTGCAGATGGCCCTCTCCCTGGGCCCCGAGCTCGAGCACGCCCTCGAAGGCGGCGTCAACGTCGGCTTCGCCGTGCCCACCGGCCCGGCCGAGCTGGACCTGGTGGTATGGGAGCGCGGCGCCGGCTTCACCCAGGCCTGCGGCACCGGCGCCACCGCCGCGGTGACCGCCGCCCTGCACCTGGGCCACGTCGGCAAGAGCCCGATCCGCGTGCTGCAGAACGGCGGCATCGTCGACGTGACCCTCGACGACGACGGCTACGCGACCCTCGACGGCCCGGCCCACTTCGTCTTCGCCGGCACCCTGCCCGACTGACGGTCCCTCCCAGCCGAAACTGTTGCAGTTTCGGTCGAAACTGAAGCAGTATTGCTCACGACACTCGCAGTTGGCTGCGTGACAGACGCAGTTGCACACGCGATACTCGTAGTTCACAGCGCGACACTCGTAGTTCACGACGCGACACGGTGTCCCGGCTTCCTTGTACGCCACCTTGGGTGGCGTTGCGGAAATGATGCCCTGGGTTGGGCGACCGGGGGACCGGTCGGCGACCGGGGGACCGGTCGGCGACCGTCTTCGGTCGCACTACCCGGGGAAACAAGAGGAAAGACCCGGATGAATCCGAAGAGGGAAGAGCCCGCTGGACGGCAGTTACCAGTCGGGCGCTTTCTACGCTTTGGGGGCGGGGGCGGGCCTGGCGCGCTTCTGCACGGGCAGGACCGCCTCGTACAGGGCCAGGCGCTCGGGGTCGTCGACGAACTGCATGCCGGCGAGCAACGATGTGCTCAAAGACCTTAAAACTCCCTGGGAGACGGTCAAGGCAAAGCTCCCCCAGGAGCGTGTCGGGATCGTCGTCGGACAGGAGCTCAACGATTCTTCCTGAGGAACATCCCGCGCAGGGTGAGCACCTCTCCGATCAACTGACCGACCCAGTACATCAGCAGGCCACCGATGCAGCCGGGTACGGAGACCTGCAGGAACAGAAGCCACGACCGCCGCTGTGCGCCCAGCAGGATCCCGCCGAGGGCATAGGCGATCAGGAAGAGGATGCCGAAGACGGTGAGAAACCGGCCGGCCGCCGCCCCCACTGCTGCTCCCCGCGAGAGCGCGCGGGCTTCGCTCAGCGCGGCGCACTCCTCATCGGTCAACTCCAGCGGCTCGAGCTTCGTCTTGTAATGACGCCTCTTTCCGTCGATCTCCTCGACCTGCCTGAAGCCCGCCGCCGAGGCCTCCTCGTCAGACGAAAACGCCTCTGTCGCATAGATCTTCGTCTCCCGGGTCAGGTCGAAATCCCAGGCCATCTGGGACCGGAGTTCGGGGGAAAGCCTGTCATCTCGGGGACCGCGTTGCCCGGCCAGCTCTTCCAGACGCCTGATTACGGATGGTTGCATATTCCACGCTCCTTCGAAGAAGCCGACTTTACCAGACCCGCCATGGTTCATCAATGTCCGCATGCATTCCAGCAGGGCAAGATCATTATGGGCACAGGCGAATGAAGCGCCAAGAGATCACCGCTGCGGCAAAACAGGGGGGTGTCGGGGGGACTCCGCCGGCCCCGGCCTTCCGGTCGT
>PHAZ01000002.1 GCA_002841825.1 Deltaproteobacteria bacterium HGW-Deltaproteobacteria-22
ACCATGTAAATTCCCGGATGATAAAACCAATGGGCCGGGGAGTGTGGCCAGTGTTGTTCCGGACATGGCTGATACTTGGGTGACATGTCGTTATTGTCGGGGGATTTTTCCGGAAGTTGCCGGAAAACAGCGGTGCCCAGCAATGAGAAGAAAAGAGAAGAAAAGAAAAGAGAAGATGCGGCCCCAAGTGGCCGCAGTCCCAGAGTGGGAGGGGACCGCTCTCTCCGTTTTAGAAGTGCGGCCACTCTCTTTGGAGTGCGGCCACAGCTTTGGAGTGCGGGCACAGTTTTGGAGTGCGGCCACTCACTATGGAGTGCGGCCACTCGGGGCCGCATCTTCTCCTTTCCTCTCCCAGAGTGGCAGGCGGGAATTTGCGTCGCGCGGCGCCGTGGTGCACAATGCGCCCATGCGCACGCTGGCCTCCTACATCCCGGAGTTTCTGGCCGATCAGGCCCGTCAGGGGCACGACTCGGCCAACACCCAGCGGGCCTACGCCCAGGACCTGAACGCCTTCGTGGACCACACCCGCACCCTGCTGGAACGTGAGCCCGCGGTCGCCGACTTCACGCGTAACCGGGTGAGGCGTCATCTGGGCGATCACTTCGGCTCCCTGTCGCCGCGCAGCCTCACCCGGCGCATCTCCGCCCTGCACAGTTTCGCCCGCTTTCTGGCGGGGCTGGGACTCCTCGATGCGGCCCCGATCCTGCGGGTGAAGAACCTCACCCTGCCGCGGCTGCTGCCCCATCCCCTGCCCGTCGAGGAGGTGTTCGGCCTCCTCGACGCGCCCGACGCGCTGTCGCCCGACGGGCTGCGCGACCGCGCCATCCTCGAGGTGCTCTACGGCGCCGGCCTGCGCCGCTCCGAGGTCGTGGCCCTGGACCTGCCCAACGTTCGCACCACAGATCAGGGCGTGATCCTGCACGTGGAGCACGGCAAGGGCAAGAAGCAGCGCATGGTCCCCGCGGGGATGCCGGCCCGGCGCGCCATCGAGGCGTATCTGGCCGTGCGCGGCACCTTCGGCAAGCGCCAGGATCCCGACGCGCTGTTTCTGAACCACAGCGGGCGGCGCCTGTCGGATCGCTCCCTGGGCAACCTGCTGGTCCGCGTGCGCCGGGCCTGCGGCCTGGGTGAGGGCACCACCTGCCACAGCCTGCGCCACTCGTTCGCGACCCACATGCTCGACTCGGGCGCGGACATCCGCATGATCCAGGAGATGCTGGGCCACGAGAGCCTCTCCACCACGCAGATCTACACCGAGGTCAGCCTCTCCCACCTGATGGAAGTCTACGACCGCACCCATCCCCTGGCGTGAAAAAAACCGCTTGACAACCGTTTTCAACTTTTTTATTTCTCGGGAAACCATGATGCATGGATGCATCACATCAACGATGGCCAGGAGCGGCCGAACACAACCTTGTGACCACAGGAGAAGGAACATGCACAAGCTCGAGGAACTGACCAGCGAAGACTTTGTTGATATCGGCCGCAACGTGGGAAGCGATCCCATTCACCGGGAAAGCCAGGACGCCATCGGGCAGTGGGAGCGCGACCTCGATGAACTGGAGAAGTACGGGTTCACCCGTGAGGAGCTGGCCCAGTTCAAGGAGCAGTTCCGGGTCCATCATGATCTGATGATCCGGCGTTCCGAGTCGGTGGCCCGCAAGAAGGGCGCCGTCGAGCAGCGGGATCAGATCATCCACGCCGCGTGGACGTGGGTCGAGCAGGTACTCTCCATCATCGGGCGCCGGGTCGCCGGCAACCCCGAGCTGGTCCAGCGCTTCAACGAGGTGTATCCGGCCAATGACGCGGGCCTGTGGCGCGCCATCGAGCCCATCGCGACCCTGCTGCGCGAGCACCAGGGCGCCTTCCCGGCGGCCGTGCCCGTGCAGGCGCTCCTCGACGAGGCGCCCGTGCTGCGCGAGCGCATGTCGGAGATCTTCGGCAGGACCGACCTGGTCAAGGCCGAGCCGATCCAGGACACCCGCGAGATCGACGAGCTCGACGGGCGCCTGTACGTGACCATCCGCGAGCTCAACGCCGCGGGCCGTCGCGCCATCCGGGCAGGCCGCCTGACCCGCCAGCCGCCGTATTATCGCTTCAACCACCTCCGCAAGGCGCCCCGTCCCACCCCGACCCCCGCCGAAGGGTGATTTTACGCAGCCGGGGTTTTTCCGCCGCCGCCGGGCGCCCGGCTTCGTCTGCTGGGATTTTTCCATGGGCCCTGATCTCCCTGGGCAGTGCTGCGGGGATTTTTTCTGTTCCTGCGGAGACTGCGCAGGCCCCTGCGGCGATCACTCAGGCTCTGCGGTGATCCCACGACGCCCTGCGGACTTTCCTTCCAATGAAAAAGACATGAAAAATCGGTTGCGCGTATCCCGGACACGCTTGCGATAACACGGGCGAAGTTGCGGAACCCGTGAGGACTCCTGAGCGCATCTGCGAAGTCCTGCGCGGCGCCGCAAAGATGCTGCTGCGTTTCTCCGATGCGCTCGCCCTAGTACCGGTGAAATTCTGGAATTCGGCAAACGAGTGTCGCTAACTATTGGATATCCTTGTGGAAATCAGAACGATGCGCACATCCTGAATTCGGGTTCCGGCAGAAATGGAAGATTCGCTATGGGCCGGCTCATGCGTTCGGAAAAAATATTCCTTTTTCGGACGCAGGATTTTTTGATTGTTGAAAAAACAATTCAAAAACAGCTTGTATGAATTGACAAATATTTGATATGGCATGTTTTAGCTATGTTTGCAGACGTGTTCTTCCCGACCGATGATCGTGCGGGAAGAATCCGATCGGCGGACCCGCTGTTTGGCGCAGGCGCGGAAAGGAGGTGACCGATGGACAGCAAAAAAAAAGGCCAGACTTAGTGACCTAAGCCTGGCCCGAAGTCGATCCGGTAAAGGAACGACCCGCAATCTCATCTTAGCCGGATCGATCGGGTTTACAAGAGAAGAATCGAATCAGGGGGGAGAATCATTATTGTCTAACTGTATTCAAATCAAGGAGTTCAAATGAAGACCCTTTTTTGTTGCATGAGTTTGTTTTTATTCCTGTTCACGTCCTGTGTTGACGATCAATCCATGCCCAACGACGTCGACCCGAACCTGGCCATGGCCCCCGCCCCTGGCATCGTCGAACCTTCACCGGAGTTTCGCCCGGACCAACTGCAGGCGGATCTCCCGGAGAATCTGGCGATGATCGGCACTTTCGGTGAGAACATCGGCACGTCATCCTATGATGAAATGACTGATGCAGTGCGCGATTCCGACGGAAACATTTTTGTGACTGGATACACGTATGGATCTTTGCCAGGCTATACCAATGCAGGGAACACGGACGCATTTGTTGCCAAATACAACTCGAGCATGGAACTCATTTGGGTCAGGCAGATCGGTACTAGTTCGAGTGATATTGGACGTGCAATAGCTTTGGATGATACGGAATCTTATCTATATATTGCGGGACACACGAATGGTTCACTGTACGGAACCAATGCTGGTGGGTCAGATATATTTTATTTGAAAATGACAATAAATAATTCAATTAGCGTAACAAGGCAATTTGGAACCAGCAGCAGTGAATACGTGACGGATGCATCTTATGGACTCTCTTCATCAACGCCTTCTGCATACATCTATACTTTTTTAATTACAGGCTATACCTATGGGGCATTTAGTGGGTACTCAAATGCCGGGTCATACGACGGATTTTGGGCAAAGTGTCAAGAAAATGTTGGGAAGACTTTCCCGCCGATGATCACTTACTCAACAACGGTTTATCAATTTGGTTCTACTGGAGCCGATTACCCGATGGCACTCTATTTTGATGGTTCTTCATACGTTTTCACTGGCGGCTATACTGGTGGGGCCCTGGAAGGTTCGAATGAGGGTGGATATGACTCCTTCATGAGGAAAGCCGCCTACTCCAATGGAGCACAAAGTGCCATTAATCAATGGGGTACGGTCAGAAACGATTATCTAAAAACGATGACTGTAAATTCCGACGGAACTGCACTTTTCTTCTCCGGAAATGAAACTGGAAATGGCATTATAATGGGACAGTGTGCCATGTCCAATCTTTATACGACATGGGTTAATCACGTTCCTTCAGCGACTTATTATAATGTTAGAGATATTACCACCAATGGTTTGTATTACTATATTACCGGAGAATACTTCGGAGGAACTTTCTTTTCACTGCCATATACCTCGGATAGAGATGTATTTGTCTTGGCGACGACAGGAGGAAGTCGGGTGGATGAGTGGTGCATTAGGTATTGGGATGGAGATAATGCAGCTGACGACGCTGGAGTAAAAATATTTATTGACGGGACAGATTTCATTTCCGTTGTAAATTCCTATGGTGATGTGGGAGCAGATGAGAACAAAGGCAGTCTTGATGGTTTTGTCCGGGAGTGGACGTTGTATTGATTTAAAGATTAAAGAGTAATTTAATGGTTTCGTAACCATCCTTTCAATGTCCCTTGCTGGAGAGTCATTGGCTTAACAAATCAAGGGAATATGGCTGACCCCGTTTTTTCGGGATCACCGAAATTTGATCAGGCGGCGGCGGTGAGGGGCTTATAGTTGTGTGGCCGCAGATACGCGATTTGTTCCGGCGTGGTTGCGTTGCTCACACGCACCAGCACTTCCTTGAGATAATCCTCCGGGTTCACGCCGTCTAGCTCGCACGTGGAGACCAGCGTCATCAAGGTGTAGCATCTCTGGCCCGACTCCGGATTGTCTCCGCATTACGGACATCGTGGACAGTCATTCCGGTCCATCGTAGACAGCGTTACGGTCCATCGTGGACAGATTGGGCGCTCACTCGAGGCGATGCCTTTTTCATATTGAGAAATACTTCCTCATTGTCTAAAACAATTTATTCATCCAAATTCCTTTACTTCTTGCTGGGGCACATGGAGGCGCCCTTGAGGTCGAGGCGTTGCGATGTGTGGGTGAGCAGATCCTGGATAGAGTTAGCCAGCGTCGGATCACCGACCAGTTCGTGCGAGTGCTCCATCTCCAGTTGGCTGGCGATGATCAGCGAGCGGCGCGCTTGGCGGTGCTCGACGAACTCAAACAGATCCGGTCGTTCCGTGTCGGTCAGCGGCGCAATGCAGAAGTTGTCGTGCACGAGCATGTAGGGCACCACAAGGCGGTCCATGGTCTTGGCATAGAAGCCGTCGGCGCGTGTCACGTTTAGGGAAAAGGATACCGAAATCAGCGGACTACAGGCAGTCGGGGTCGGCCATGTCGATGTTGCCGTCGGAGTCGTTGTCGACGCCGTCGAAGCAGAGCTTCTCGGTCAGCGGCAGACCTGCGCAGGCGATCTTGGCCTTGGTGCCTACCGTGGCGGTCGTACGGCGGGAGATGATGATCTCGGCGCCGCGGGACGGGGCGTACCAGGGGCTGTTGGTGGGGTGGCAGCCCAGGGCAAGGGACGTCTCATCAGGACAGGGGACCGCGCAGTCGGCGTTGTAGGTGACGTGGTAGCACTTGGCCACCGGCAGGCTCTGGTCGAGCTTGGGGGGATGGCCGCCGAGGTAGGTGGCAGCGCACAGGGGGATCTCGGTGACGTTGCCGTCAATGTCGATGTCCTGGACCGAGCACAGGGGTTCGCAGACGGCGGCCTCGGCGTCGGGCAGGTCGGTCAACTTGGCCTCGCCGTTGGCAAAGGCCGGATCGGGGCAGCCGTTCAGCGGCGTGGTGATGCACTGGACCTCGACGAGACCTTTGATTTTGTTGCCCAGGCCCTCAAGGGCCACGGAGAAGTCGGTGGCGCAGATGGACGTGAAGGCCCACTGCATGTCTTCTTCTTCCTGAATGAACGAGGTGACCAGGGCCTTCAGGCGGACGGCCGGGTCAGCACCCTCGGTGGGGATGCCGCAGGAGGGCTGCAGTTTGGGGTTCTGGTTGTTGTCCAGGCCGACGGTGAGCTGGTTGGCGTAGGGGCCGGTGATGGCGCCCACGATGATCATGCTGGAGTCCTTCAACTGCGAGAGGTAGTTGGTGTACACGGAGATCGGGAACAGCATGTTCTTGGGATCGGTCGCTTCGCGGGGCTTGCAGTTGGTGTAGGTCAACTGGCCCTGGGGCATCACGCGCTGCCATTCCTGGTCGCATTTCACACCGAACTCGGTGCAGCGGAAGGACGTCAGCGTGCCCAGGGTGTCGTTGATGTTGCCCGCGGGATTGAACAACTCGGGCTGCTTGGCGGAGCAGTCGTCCTCGTCGGAGATGATGAAGATGGCCAGGTAGGCGTTGTCGCGCCAAAAGCCTGTGTTGGCGCCGGTCCGGGTCTCGAGGGCGCGCTTGACGGCCTCGAGGGGCTGCTCCATGCCGCAGCCGCTGGTTCCCACGGACGCCATGCATTTGAAGACAGCTTCGAGGGTCGGAAGCTCTCCAGTTTGTGGATCGATAACCGTATAGTTGATGCATCTCGGACAGTCGTTGGCGTCAGTAGTAAGGGCCAATCCGGCGGGCTCGGTGGGAATGCCGTCGAGGCCCGTGAAGGCCGCCACGTCGCAGTTGGCCTGGGAGCAGTCGTGGCTGATGCACTGGGTGGCCTGGCCCTCGACCACGTTCTTCTCGATGGTGCAGCCCCGGGGTTCCACGTCGACGACGTAGTTCTGGTTCACGGGGTTGGTGCAGGCGTTGCCGGCACCCTTCATGAACAGCCCGTTGTCGCCATTGGCCTCATCATTGCATCCGGGGATGTTGTAGGGCAGCGAGCCCAGATCCGGGGTGATGATGCCCAGGTGCAGGTTGGGCAGACCGCCGGAGATGTCCTTGAGGACCTGCATGAGGTTGGCGAAGTTCCCCTGCAGGATGACCTGCTCGTCGGCCATGGACAGGGACGAGTCGACCAGGAAGATCAGATCGACGTCGCGGGTGGCGGCCTGGGCTGCGGAGAAGTCCGAGATCACGTTGGGCGCGGGATCGGCGACCTTCATGGGGCGCTCGATGCAGGCCCAGGAGAAGGCGACGGCCGCGATAATCAAGGACAGTGAAGCGAAACGCAGGAACATTCTAGTGGGTGTCTTCATGATCTACCTCCGTGCGAAGAACCTTCAGGCACTGTACTTATACCCGTAAATGGGCAACCGGACAAGCCACTATTTTGAGGAAAAAACTTTTTTATAAAGCACCAAATCACCCGACGTACGGACGTTTCTTTCATTTTGCATACAGACACGCTCCTCCGGTGCGATCACGGAGGCAGTCCCAGAGTGGGAGGGGCCGCAGTCCCAGAGTTGGAGGGGAATTGCGGCCCCGAGTGGCCGCACTCCAAAGAGAGTGGCTGCACTCCAAAGCTGTGGCCGCACTCCAAATAGCCTCACTGGCAGTCCGGGTCGTCGGCGTCGATGCGGCCGTCGACGTCGTCGTCGAGGCCGTTGAAGCAGAGTCTCTCGGTCAGGGGCACCGCCGGACACGAGACGGTCGGGGGGGGGCCCTGGTCCAGGTAGGGCCTTCGGGATATGACGATCTCGGCACCGCGCGAGGGTCCGTACCAGGGATGGGTGTCGGGTTCACACCCCTGGAACAGGGTATCCAGTGTGCAGGCGAGAGCACACTGCGGATTGTACTGGACGTGCCAGCATCGATAGAGCGGCAGGTCTGGATCCACGCGGGGCGGATGGCCGCCGGCATAATTTCCGGGACAGTGCTGCACCAAAACCTCCACCCCATTGGAATCGCGCTCCGAAACGGTGCAACCGGGCACGCAGCGCTCGGCGATCTCCGTCGGCAGGTCCGTTGTAGATCCCTCCCCGAACGCAAACGCGGGGTCCGGGCAGCCACGCAGGGGTTTGGAGAGGCAGGTGACGTCCTCGGCCAGCGTCCGCACGCGGTCAGCCAGACCCAGAAGGGCCGGGGTGAAATCCATCGCGCACAGGGATGTGTACATCCAGAGGGTGTCTTCGGGTCGGTGCTCGAAAGACTCCACGAATGATTTCAGTCGCACCGCGGGCACGGCGCCCTGGCCGTCGTCGGGACTGACGCTGCCGCAGGACGGCAGCAGCCTAGGGTTGTCATTGTCGTCGGTGCCGACGATCAGGGAATCTTCGTAAGGTCCGGCGATGGCGCCCACGATGATCATGCTGGATTCCTTCAACTGGGACAAAGTGTTGGTGTACTCGGAGATCGGGTGCAGCATGTTCTTGGGATCGTTGGACTCGCGGGGGCGGCAGTGGGTGTAGGTCAGCTGGCCCTGGGGCATCACGCGCTGCCAGGGCTGGTCGCATTTCACACCGAACTCGGTGCAGCGGAAGGAGGTCAGCGGGCCCAGGGTGGAGTTGATGTCGCCTTGGGGGTTGAACAGTTCAGCCTGCTTGGCGGAGCAGTCGTCCTCGTCGGAGAGGATGAAGATCGCCAGCATCGCGTCGTTGCGCATGAAGCCGCGATTTTCCGACGGGAGGCCGGTCAGCGCCTGCTTCAGTGCCTCCAGCGGCTGCTCCATGCCGCAGCCGTTGATGCCCGGCGCGGCCATGCACTGGAAGACTTCCTCGAGGGTCTGGTTGGTGTAGTTGCGGCAGCGCGGGCAGCCGCTTGGGTCGGTGGCGAACACCAGGTCGGCGGGCTCGGTGGCGACGCCGTCGAGGCCCGTGAAGGCGGCCACGTCGCAGTTGGCCTGTGTGCAGTCATGGCTGTCGCAGGTGGTGCCGGCATCTCCTGCGTTGGTCTTCCGGATCGTGCAGCCGCGGGGTTCCACGTCGACGACGTACTTCTGGTTGATCGGGTTCATACAGGAATCGTTGATGCCCTTCAGGAAGCGGCCGCCGTCGCCGCCGGGACGCTCGCAGCCCGGAATGTTGTAGGGCGAGGTGCCCAGATCCGGCGTGATGACGCCCATGTGCAAGTTGGGCAGGCCCCCGGAGATTTTGCGGAGGGCGCCAATCATGGCAGGAAAATTGCGCTGCAGTTGGACCTGCTCGTCGGCCATGGACAGGGAGGTGTCGATCAAGAAGACGAGGTCGACGTTCCGCAGGAAGGGCCCCGGGATGGCACAGGCGTCCTCAATGGCATCCGGCGTTTCGTCCACGTGCACTAGCAGATCCGGTACGTTCATGCATCCGAACGCCAGCGCCGCGATCGCCACTGCGAATGATAAATGTACGCCTTTCATGACCGCCCTCCGATTCTGGTGTTGAAACTGCGCCATCTTTCCGACCCTGGAAAGATGTGGCTATTGTTAATATACTGTAACCAACAACAAATTCAAGCCAGTGTTTTCATTTTTTTCTTCTCAACACCACCCAGGGTGCTACCCGGGGTGGTGGAGGTGGTGTATACTGAATCGTTCGCCCTGATGCACCGGCGGCAAGGAGGTTCTCATGATGAGGAACTGGATAGGAACTGGACTGTTGGTTTTGATATTTATTTTTTCGACCGGTTGTGACGAGAAGGCGAAGAAAAAATACACCTCCTGCGACCCGGCCGAGGCCGGCGCCTGTGGGGACACAGGTGCTTGCGTCGCCATCGAGGGCGGTAGCCACGTCTGCCTGGACATCTGTGATCCGGCCGTGGCCGGCGCCTGCGGCGAGGATCTGACGTGCCTGCCGGCCAAGGACACGTTCGTGTGCTATCCGGCCTGCGATCCGACCGACGCCGCGGCCTGCGGCGACGGGTGGACCTGCGTCGCCTACGCGACCGACGCGGGCAAGTGCCAGCAGGAATGCGACATGGAGGCGCCCGCCTGTGACCCGCCCGAGGCCGTGTGCGTGCCCTACGGGGACGGCGCGGTGTGCTCGGCGCCCTGCGATCCCGTGAACCAGGACGCGTGCCCGGCGGGCCTGACCTGCGAGCTGCGCACCGATGACCTGTACGCCTGCTATGAGCCGGTGTGGTTCGACGGCCGGGTGTCCGACGCCAGCGACGACGAGGACATCGAGGGCGCGCGCGTGCTGGCTGCCGATTCCACGGGCGCCGCGGCCACCTCGGTTGCCCTGTCCGGCATCGACGGCCGCTACAGCCTGCAGGTGCCCGTCAAGCGCAACGCCGACGGCACCCTGGCCGAGGGCGTCTTCACCCTGCGCGCCGCGGCCCAGGACTACCAGCAGTTCCCGGCCGGGATCCGGCCCTCGCTGCCCGTCGACGCCAGCGACGCCGTGCCGTCCGCCGATGGCTGGCACCTGGCCTCGGCGCTGACCAACATCACCCTGATCCCGCTGCCCGTCGAGGAGCAGGGGCTGTCCTCGGTGAGCGGCCGGGTCGTGATCACCACCGGCGAGGTCACCGGCGGCGGCGTGCTGCTGGTGCTCGAGACCGACGCCAACGCCGGCGAGGCGCCCTTCGGCTTCTCGGACCGCGAAGGCTGGTTCACCCTGTTCAACGTCCCCGACGACACCTATGTGTTGCGCGGCTACAAGGCCGACCTGCAGTTGAACTCGCTGGACGTGACCATGGCCGCGGCCCCGGTCGTCGACCTGGAGGTCACCCAGAGCGACACGCCGCTCAGCTCGGTCAGCGGCTCGGTGCAGATCGTCAACGCGCCGGGCGGCTCGCTGACCACCGTGGTGCTGGTGCCCGAGTCCACCTTCAGTGACACGTTCGTCAAGGGCGAGGTGCCCGCGGGCCTGCGCGCGCCGAAACCCCCCGCAGCGCCCTCGATTGCGGGCGGGTTCACCATCACCGGCGTCCCCGATGGTCGCTACGTGGTGCTGGCCGCCTTCGAGAACGACGGGCTCGTGCGCGATCCCGATCCGAACATCGCCGGCACCCAGATCGTGCACATCGTGGTCGACGGCGCCACTGCCACCGAGGTGACCCTGGACGACTCCTTCAAGGTGACCGAGGCCCTCGAGATCATCTATCCGGGCGCGCTGGGCCCCGAGTTGGTGGACCCCGTGGGCCTGGAGTTCACCTGGGTTGACGACTCCTCCGAGGACGGCTACCACATCGTGGTCTACAACGCCTACGGCGAGCTGGTCTGGGAGGACGACGCGGTGCCGAGCGTGTCGTCGGGCGACGTGGTCGTGCCCTATGCCGGTCCCGAGCTGGTGCCTGGCATGTACTACCAGTTCCGCGCCTGGTCGATGCGCAACGGCGGCGCGATCTCCACCACCGAGGACCTGCTCGGGGTGTTCTACACCGAGCCCCTGGTGCAGTAGCCCTCTTCCGCGGTGCTTCTCTTTCTAGTCACAGGGGTACAGGACGTTGCGACGGACCGTCTCGACGACGTTGTCGCCCTGCAGCCGGGCCAGGATCGCCGCCGAGAACTCGAAGGCCGTGCCCGGCGCGCGGCTCGTGATCACCGGCCCCGACACCACCACGCGATCCTGCGAGTACTTGCGCGCCAACCGGGCGTGGAAGCGCTCCTCCACCCCCGGATGGGAGGTGAACGCGGTCACGTCCTCGAGGATCCCGGCCTGTTCGAGCACCAGGGGTGCGGCGCAGATCGCGCAGACCCACGCGCCCTTCTCGTAGTGGCGCTTCACCAGCCTGAGCACCAGCTCGTTGCGCAGGAAGTGCTCCACGCCGGGCAGGCCGCCGGGCAGGATCAGCGCATCGGCGGTCATGCTCTCGTCGAGGACCGCGTCGGGCTGCAGCACGATCGATCGCGCGCCGCGGATCATGCCCGGCGCGAGGCTGGCCAGGGTCACCTCCACACCGCCGCGGCGCAGCAGGTTCAGGGGGATGACGATCTCCATCTCTTCGGATCCATCGGCGCACAGGATCAGGGCTCTGGGTTTCATGGCAGGACCTCCCTTTGGAAATGTGGTCAACAGAAGTATTACCGCAGATTGGCGTCGGAGGACAGCTCCACGATCGCCTTGAGCATCCGGTCGGGCATGGAGAGGAATTTCAGGCCGCAGGCGGTGGCGTCGGTGTTGCGCGGCACGAACCAGCGGACCTCCACGGGGACCGGGGACGGCTCGACCCCCGGCAGGGAGAGCAGGCACTCGAACTGATCCCCGAGGCCGGCCTGCCCGGGAAACACCACGAACATGCCGCCGAGGCTGAGGTTGTGGATCTCCCCGGCGGTGTCGTTCCCGCCCGAGCGCACGACCACCGGCAGTTTCACGGCGAAGCGCTTGTGGGCGCGGCGGCTCTTCTGCAGAAAGGAAATCGCGTTGTCGAGTTCGCGCGTGCTCATTTGCGCACCTCTTTCTCCAGGACGGTGATCTTCAGGTTGCCCAGGCTCTCGAGCCATTCCATGTCGTCGGTGGCGCCCATCATCAGGTGGGTGACGTCGGCGGGCATCTGCTTCCAGGTCGGATCCACGTCGATCCAGCGCCCCACCCATACCTGGGTCCAGGCGTGGTAGCCCAGCCCCTCCAGGCAGGAGTCGGTGCCGCACATGCGGACGTAGCCGACGCCGCCGACCTGGCGTGCGGGGAAGCCCAGGGCGCGGAACAGCGCCGTGGCCAGGATCGAGTGCTCGGTGCAGTCGCCCTTCCTGAGCTGGACCACCATCCGGGCGCTCTCCACGTCGGAGCGCAGCGTGTCCTCGACGTAGTCGCCCACGAACAGCGTGACCGCGCGCAGGATCTCCACCGGCGTTTTGGCGCCGCCGACGGCCTGCCCGGCCAGCTTGATCACGCCCGGGTCGTCGCTCTCGACGTTGGGCTCGGACTTCAGGTACTTCTTCACGTCCGCCGGGAGCGTCGCGGGATCGGGCTTCTGGAGGTTGTCGATGGTGTCCACGCTGAGGGTCAGTTTCTTCCCCTTGGCGGTGTCGAGTTGATAGCGGTGGGTGTTGAGGAAATCGGGATTGGGGAAGGGGCCGTTGAGCTCGAGGACCAGCTTGGTGATCGACGCAGCGGGCGTGCCTCCCAGCGGCAGCGGGATCACCGCGGACAGGCCGGTGTCGATCTCCGCGCCCATGCCGGCGGCGGCCTTGTCCTTGTCCTCGCGGCGCATCTCGATGGCGCCGATCTTGCTCACCTCGATGAAGCCCAGCTCGTTGAACACGGAGACCACGCGGGACTTGGGGTTGTCGGAGACCGTCTCGACGACGGTGAAGGGACGGGTCTTGCCGTCGACCCTGCGCTCGGAGCGGCTCACGACGCGCCCGACCTCGTGGGCGACGGTGACCTCGGTGCTCATGAACTTGCGCGCCCGCCAGGAGCGGGTGGCGTTCCAGGTCTTCGGATCCCGCGAGATGGTCAGGGAGAAGGCCAGGTCGCTCTCGGACAGGCCGCCCAGGGGGCGGTCGGGGGTGTAGGTCTGCAGCGGCGCAGGGGTCTGGCCGGCCGCGACGCTCTCGACGGTGGCCTGGTGGGAACCATCGGGCTGGCGCCGCAGCGTGACCGTCCGCTTGACGTGATCGGCCGTCTGGAGGGTGACGTGCTCGAGGAGCGCGCCCTCGCCGGCACCGTCATAGGTGGAGGTGGTGCTGATGACCATGGTCTTTTTTCCGCCCAGCACGTTCATCTCCATGTGGAACTGCTGCACCTGGAGGACGCGGGGCCCTTCAGGCGTGTCCTTGACGGACCAGGCGTTGCTCATGTAGCCGACCTTCTGGTTCATCACGTAGACGCCGTACCAGGTCTCGGTGCCCAGGAGCGGAACGGCCGCCTTCACGTCGGCCACCGGGACGGCCAGCAGCGGGACCTCCGGGATCTTCGCGAAGTCCAGCGGTGCGGTTCCTTCGGGCAGGGCAGGCACGGGCAGGCCCTCGGCCGCATCCCCGCCCGGAGCTGGCGGCTGTGCGCCCATGTCCGGTGTCATCTCGGTGCCCATGGGGTTGGGCGTTTCACCCGCCGGATCCTTTTTGGTCCGGACCGGGCTGCAGTGGTTGAAGAGAATCAGGAGAAGGAACGTCAGCGGGAGGAGGCGGGGGGAGATCATTTTTTCGCCGCAATCGCGTTGAGCTGGGCTTCAAGATCCACATTGAAAGCCTTCTTGGCGGCTTCCAGCGAGGCCTTGAGCTCGGCCTGAACGGCGGAGACCTCGCCGGCCTTGCCCTGATCGTACAGTTCCAGGATCTTCCAGACCTTGGGCATCGCGTCGCACATGGCGCGACCGGCCTTCTCGGCGGCATCCAGGTATTCCTTCAGTTGCTTGGAGTCCTTGAACTCCTCGAGGTCGTCGTGCTTGTCGATCATCTCCTGCGCGATCTTGCGGAACTGCTCGGTCACGTCGGTGTTGCAGCCGGTGCCCCAGTCACGAAGCTCCTTGGACATGGCTTCGCCGAACCAGGCCGGCACCACGGCCTCGAACTTGCCGTACTGCTTGTTGCCGCCCTGGGGATCGGTCTGCGCCATCTTGGTGCCGTGCATCATGATGTGCGTGTCGCTGCTGCGCAGGCTGTACTGCTTGAAGCGTCCGTTGATGGCCTTGATGGGCTCGGGAGCCTTGCTCAGAAAACTCATGTAGATGAGGAAGACATCCTTGGCCTCGCCCCAGTTCTCGATGAGCGTCTCCGAGGTGGGGAAGGAGAAGTCCGTCAGGGCCTTCATCGACTGGCCCTCGATGGCGACCCTGCCGAAGTTGCGGGCGCTGCCGAACAGGCCGCCGCTCTGGAAGCGGGTCTCGAGCTTGATCTTCATGTCCGCCTTCGAGGCCAGGTCGACGATCTGCAGGGGGCACAGGTACCAGTCCTCGCCCGTGGTGGGGGAGCCCGAGCCGGGTTCGATCAGGGACTTCCAGTTGTCGCCCTTGAGCACGATCGAGGTCAGGAAGTTGTAACCGACCTCCTGGTAGGGTTTGCAGGTCTTCTGGAAGAAGTTCTCGGCCTTGGCGACCACCGCCTTGTTGAGGTTCTTCAGCGCGGGGACCAGCTTCGGGCTGATGCCGCCCTTGGTCTTGTCGTCGGCACCGCCGCCACCGCCGCCGCCGCGCCCGAACAGGAAGAAGGCGCCGCCGCCGAGCAACAAGAGGACCACCACGACGATGGCCACCGTGTGGTGGGTCTTCTTCACCGGAGCCGCCGCCGCCGCCTGGGCGCTCTGCATCGCGGCGATGGTCGGGTCGACATAGACGTAGTCCTGGGGAAGCGCTTCGGGTTCAGGCGCCGGGGTTTCTTCGGGCTCGGGCAGGACGTGGAAGCAGAACGGGCAGGTTTCGACCGCCCTGCGGTTTGCCTTCGAGACCAATTCGTAACAATGTGAGCAAGTAACCATAGGACAAGACCTCCAGAAAGACGGCCACGTATATACCACAGGCGGGCCGCGACTTTCCAGCAAAAACACAGGCTGCCGGGGATGGGCGATAATATGATTGATTTCAGTCACCTTCAAGAATTCGATCCCCCTTTGAAACGGGAATCAACTCTGCTATATATGCATCAGCTTGGCGCCGGGAATTTTGGTTGAACCCGGCTCTTAACCGCTTTTACCTTCTTTTCAACCAATGGAGATCCCGATGAGTTCCTATCTGTTCACTTCCGAATCCGTCACCGAAGGACATCCCGACAAGGTGTGCGACGCCGTCTCCGATTCCATCCTGGATCATATCCTGGAGAACGATCCGACGGCCCGCGTCGCCTGCGAGGCCATCACCAAGACCGGCGTGGTCTTCATCGCCGGTGAAATCACCACTTCCTGCTATGTGCACTTCCCCGATCTCGTGCGCGAGACCGTGAAGAACATCGGTTACACCGACGCGAAGATGGGCTTCGACTACGAGACCTGCGCCGTGATCTCGGCCATCGAGCAGCAGAGCCCGGACATTGCCCAGGGTGTCGAGGGCCATGGAGCCTACGAGACCGACGACCAGGGCGCCGGCGACCAGGGCATGATGTTCGGCTACGCCTCCGACGAGACGCCCGAGCTGATGCCGCTGCCGATCATGACCGCCCACCATCTGGCCAAGCGCCTGGCCGAGGTCCGCAAGAGCGGCCTGCTGCCCTTCCTGCGTCCCGACGGCAAGACCCAGGTGTCGGTCAACTACGTGGACGACCGGCCCGTGGACATCGCCACCATCGTGGTGTCCTCCCAGCACGATCCCGACGTGTCGCACAAGCAGCTCGAGGAGGCCATCATCGAGGAGGTCGTCCGCAAGGTGATCCCGGCCGACCGGCTGGCCCGTGACGTGCGCTTCCTGATCAACCCGACGGGCCGCTTCGTCATCGGCGGACCCATGGGCGATTCGGGCCTGACCGGCCGCAAGATCATCGTCGACACCTATGGCGGCATGGCCCGTCACGGCGGCGGCGCGTTCTCGGGCAAGGATCCGTCCAAGGTCGACCGTTCCGCCTGCTACTATGCCCGTTACATCGCCAAGAACCTCGTGGCCGCGGGCCTGGCCAGCCGCTGCGAGGTGCAGGTGGCGTACGCCATCGGCGTGGCGCACCCCGTGTCCCTGATGGTGCAGACCTTCGGCACCGGCCGCCTCCCCGACGAGAAGATCTCGCAGATCGTCGGCCAGGTCTTCGACTGCCGGCCCGCCGCCATCATCAAGCAGCTGGACCTGCTGAAGCCCCGCTACATGGCCACCTCCGCGTATGGTCACTTCGGCCGCAACGAGCCCTCCTTCACCTGGGAGAAGACCGACCGCGTCGAGGCGATCAAGGCCGCGGCCGGCCTGTAGGAACGGGATGCGCTTCCTGTCGCTGCTCGCGGCGCTGTGGATGCTGCAGTCCTGCGCAGGTTCCACGCCGCTTCAACAACGCTGCGCCGAGGGGCACAGGCACCTCGACGACCAGCAGTGGGATCGCGCCGAGCGCTCCTATGATCGCGCCCTGAAGCTCTCACCCGGGTACGGACCCGCGCTGGTCGGCCGGGCCTCGGCCCGCATCGGGCTGAACCGCTATGCCGAAGCGCTGTCGGACGTCGACGCGGCGCTGGCGGGCTCTCCCGACCGGCTGGAGTGGCGGTCCCGCCGGGGCGTGCTGCTGCATGCCCTGGGACGGTATGAGGAGGCCCTCGTGGAGCTCGACCGGGTGCTCGCCAGGTCGCCAAACCACGCCGCGTCCTTGACCGGCAGGGCCATGACCTATCTCCGGCTGAAGCGCTGTCCCGAGGCCATGCGCGACCTCAGGCGGGCCCGCCGGCTGGGGGTTCCCATTCCGGATTCCTGGCTGCAGACCTGCCCTGACCTGAAGTAACGAAACCGGATCCTGCAAGCCGGGATCCACTGGAGTTGTACCCATGATCCACGTCGATTTGGAGCAGATCAAGTCCCGGGTGCTGGTGCGCGCGCTCGATGTCGTCAACGATCCCCGCGTCATGAAGGTGCTCAGCCATCCCCGCGTGATGCAGGCCGTCTCCAAGGGCATCGAGCTCAAGGAGAAGGTCGACGCCACGATCCGCATCTGGAAGGATGGCGCCGATTCCCAGGATCCCAACGAATAGTTATTTCCGAACGGCCAACTGAAGGTTCGAGCGGCCCGGCCAGACCTTGTAGCCGATGCCGAACGGCAGCGTGCGGATTTTCTTGCGTTCCGCATAGCGCCGGGCCAGCTCCGGCTGCGTGTACTTCAGGAACAACTGGATGGGGACGTCGTAGTGGCCGTAGAGCCTGAGGCTCCATTTCTTTTCGTCGAAATACTGCAGGGGGATGCCGGAGTCGTCCTGCAGGTACGAGGGCGAGTGCTCGAGGATGAAGCTGCGGATCCAGTGGAAGTTGCCCTCGTGCATCAGGTACGAGGCCGCCTTGGTGTAGGTGGTGGAGATCTCGAGCTTGCCCAGGTACTTCTGCAGATCCGGTCGTGCCAGGATCCCGTCGACCTCGCGGTAGGTCTCGTTGGCGAGGTTGCACGAGAAATACGTCAGGGTGCGCGGCGTGGTCTCCCCGGGGGCCAGGTAGGTGTATTTCAGCCCGGAGTAAGGTATCCATACCTTCTTCGGTTTTTTCTTGACTTTTCGCCCCGGTTTGGCAGGGGGTTCGGGCAGGTCTGGCAGCGGCGCGCCGGTCCACGGCACCACCTTGCCGTCCCAGTCCAGCTGGACGCGCCCGATGGAGGTCAACTTCTGTCCGGTGCGGGCCATCATGAACAGGATCGGGGGCAGCGTGCCATCGATCTCGGGGACCTCCTTGCCGAACAGATCATCCTTCATGCTCTTGGTGCGGAAGAACGAAAGGGTGAGGATGTGCGTCAGCGAGGCCTCCATCTTGGCGAAGAACTTCTCGGGCTTGTCCAGGATCTTCGAAAGCTCCGGCAGCGAGCCGGCCGGCTCGAGCCCGATCATGACGATGTCGCGGCAGCCCGGAAACAGCAGGTGCACGTGCAGGAAGTCGGGACCGGAGAACGGATAGAACAGGGTCTTGCAGTCGCGGTTCTGGGTTTCGAGCTCGGTCTTGACCCATTTCTCGATGATGCTCTTCTTCTGCTCGACGGGCTTCCACATCTTCTCGATGCGCTCGGCATAGGTCTTGAAGGCCGGCAGGTCCCGCACGACGGAGAAGTTCTCCGGAAGATCGGTCGAGAAACCGCCCAGCACCCGGGCCAGGGAGTTCCAGTCGTCCCCGGTGGCCGGTTTCCGGACCGGCTCCACGGGCGGCGGATCGGGCTGCATCGCCGCCGGCGGGTCGGGCTGCATCGGCGGGGTCAGGGCCGGAGCGTCGGGCTGGTCGGGGACTGCCGGGGGTGTGTCGCCGGCTCCGCCTGCGCAGCCGGCAGCAACCATCGAAACCAGGATCATGAGGGAAATCAAAGTATTCATGTAAGGTCCTCGCTGGGGCGGTCCCAGATCATTTTCAAATGGGGGATGTTGGCGTCCAGAAAGGGCTCGCCGGTCACATGGAAGCCGAACTTCTCGTAGATGCGCACGGCGTGCAGCTGGGCGCCGAGGGTGATCCGCGGGGTCCCCAGGGATTTGGCGCGCTCGAACAAAAACGAGAAGAGGCGCGTGCCCACACCGCGGTTCCGGTGCGCGGCCAGCACGCACAGGCGCCCGATCTTGCCCTCGGGCAGGACGCGGCCCGTGGCGACCGCCTCCCCGCCGCAGAGCACGACCGCGTGCAGCGACTCCGGGTCGCGGCCGTCCTCGTCCTCGAGGGCGTCGACGTTCTGCTCGAGGGTGAAGACCGTGTGCCGCACGCGCAGCAGCGCCTCGCGTTCGGTGCTCCAGTGGGCTTCCCGGATGGTGTAGTCGCCCTGGGAAAATGGATGGTCCATGAAGTCCGGGCCTCCGTCGCCCGTGTTCGCCTTTGAAAGTATAGAAAATCACGGCGCTTTTCAAGCTGAGCGCCGGTGAAGGGCCGGAAACCGTCATTTTCTATCCTTGACCTTCTTCGGCAGGGCATGGTAACGAGGCGGGACACCGGGATCCAAGCGGACACCGGCACCCTGCCGCCAGGAGCCTTTTCATGAAGTACGTCCTTTGCCTGCTGTTGTGCATCGGCTGCACCCGCCCCGGGCCCTCCTGCCGGGACACCCTGGCGCCGTCGGCCAATGGGGGCGTGCACCCGGTGGCCGGCCAACTGGCCGCGTACAACGATCGTCACATCGACCTGTTCGTCTCCTACTTCCATCCGGAGGTGGAACTGTTCGTCCACGGTGAGCCGGCGCCCTTCGTGAAGGGGTCGGCGGCGCTGCGCGAGAGTTATTCCAAAATGTTCAAGGCTTCCCCGCTGTTGCACTGCGAGCTGGAACGGCGGATCGCGGTCGGCGACTTCGTCATCGACGAGGAGCGCGTCTCCGGGCTGCGTGGCGGTCCGCCCGTGCACGCGGTGGCGATCTATGAGGTGAAGGGTGGAAAGATCGTGAAGGCCTGGTTCCTCCGGGGACGGTGACGGCCGCGCGGTCAGTGACGTCGTCTCGATAACAGCAGGAAAGCGGCAAGCAGCAGCAGCGGGAAGAGGACCGAACGTGTCCGGGGGGACCCGGTGACACAGCCGCAGCCGTTGCCCGTCGCCCTGGGCCCGGTGTCGTCGAGCACGCAGGCTCCGTCCTCGACGTGGGTGCCCTGCGGACAGCAGCCGGTGGCGGGAAGGCAGCCGCGCTCGCCGCACTCGAGGGGATCGACGGCGATGCAGATGCCCTGCTCCGGATCGCAGGACTCCAGGCCGTTGCAGCGGTCACCGTCGTCGCAATAATCGTTGTCCGGATCACACGAGACCGCGGTCTCACAGGCTCCGTCCTGCAGGGTCGTGCCCGTCGGGCAGCAGCCTGACTCCGGCAGGCAGCCGCGGCCGCCGCAGTCGGGGGGCGTCCCGGGCAGGCAGCCTCCGCCGTCGCAGGACTCCAGGCCGTTGCAGGCGTCGTCGTCGTCGCAGATCGCGACGGCGTCCTCGTCGACGGCGCCGTCGCAGTCGTCGTCCAGGCCGTCACAGGTCGCGTCGTCTTCGGCCACGGCCTCGCAGGTGGAGATCGGGACGTTGCCGCCGAACCGGATGGTGGAAAAATACGGATAGGCGGCCCAGCCCGAGGCGTCGGTGAGGGCGGGGCCGGTGATCTCGGGGCCGAAGGCGTCACCGCTGGACAGGTGACAGCGCACGCCGTCGGCGCTGCGGCCGCAGAGATCGGCCAGCCCGTCGTGATTGAGATCCCCGAAGTGGATCGAGGTGTACAGCCGGAAATCGTCCCAGCCGGAGGCCTCGTCCCAGGCGGGGCCGTCGACCTGGTTCCCCCAGGCGGCGCCGTCGAAGCGCCAGCAGCGGATCCCGGCGTTGGCCCGCGCGCACAGATCGAGATCCCCGTCGCCGTCGATGTCGGCGAACCGGATCGTCGAGGTGTTGTCCATGTCCTTCCATCCGGTGGCGTCTGAGAGCTGGGGGCCCGGGATCGCGGGTCCGAAGGCGTTGCCCCCGGCATAGCGGTAGCACTCGACGCCCGCGGAGGTCCGCGCGCACAACTCGGCCGCGCCGTCGGCGTCGATGTCCACCATGCGGATGGTGGTCCAGTACGCGACATCGTTGAACCCGGCCGCGTCGCTCCAGGCGGGTCCGGCGAACGTCGGCGAGAAGGCGGTGCCCGTGGACAGCGCGCACCACATGCCTGCGGCGCCGCGACCGCACATGTCGTGCAGGCCGTCGCCGTCGAGATCGCCGGTGCGGATGGTGCCGAAATAGTACGGCTGGTGCCAGCCGTTGGCGCCGATCCAGGCAGGTCCCGCGATGGAGGCGCCGATGCCCGAGCCCGTGGAGGGATAGCAGATCCAGCCCGCGGCGGCCAGCGCGCAGAAGTCGTCGAGGCCGTCGCCGTTGATGTCGGAGAGCCGGAAGGTGGAGGCGTGCTGCAGGGCGGCCCAGCCGCTGCCGTCGGTCCAGTTCGGTCCGGGGATGGCAGCCCCGAACGACGTGCCCGTGGAGGGCCAGCATCGGACACCCTCCGGGGAGCGGGCGCAGACGTCCATGAGGCCGTCTCCGTTGATGTCCCCGGTGCGGATGGTGGAGTAGGTCGGCTCCGTGTCGAAGCCGGCCGCGTCGGAGAGCTCGGCGATGATCCAGGGCTCGGTGGAGAAGCCGGTTCCCGTCGACAGGTAGCAGCGGAGGCCGGCCGCGCCGCGGGCGCAGAAGTCGGACTGGCCGTCGCCGTTGAGGTCAGTGCTCCGATCCTGGTTGAGCACGCCGGAGTCGACGATCAGTTCATCAATCCACAAATCGCAGGACCCCGGGGCGCCGGTGCCGTCGGCGAAGACCGCCCAGTGGTTGGATACGACGCGCTCGGACCCGTCGGAGGGATCGTTGACCGTGCCGAGGCCAGCGACCGTCATCGCCGTGGAGCCGCCGCCGTCGAGGTTCATCGCCGTCCAGGCACCGAGGTTGACCATGAGATCGGCCAGTTCGTCACAGGTCATGCCGCGGCTGGCCGTGGAACGACCATCGACGACCACCAGATACAGGTACTGCCGGTCCTTGGACAGGCCGACGACCGTGCGTGGGTGACGCTCCGGACAGTGCGACGGGCTGGTGGCGCCGTACTGGGCCACACCGTCGCGCACCAGCGTGGGAAAGCCCCCCACGGCGTTGCGCATCCAACTGTCGAGGGTGGAGACCACGGCCTCGGTCGGGGAGAGGAAGAGGTGATCCGCGCCGGACACGAGAAACCCCATCGAGGAACTGTCGTCGTGCCACTTCGTGCCGTCGCCCACGGCCATTCCGATGGGAATGTAGCCGGTGTAGTTGAAAAAGTCGCCGTTGATCACCGCCTGGGCGCCGATGAGGTTTCGAAACGACGTCGGTGTACGCTGGCGCTCGTCCTCCCTGGTGGCCCGGTGGCTCACGCCGCGGGCGCAGGCGTCCACCTGCAGGGACCAGATCTGCAGCGGGTCCGAGGTCGTGCGATGCAGCAGGCGCAGCCCGGGGTGCGGTGTCGACCAGGTGTCGGCGGCAGAAGCCGGCGAGACGACGACCAGCGCGAGCGTAACGGCGATCAAGTTGAGGAAAAATCGCGTAAGCGGAACATGAAAATGCAACATGAACGTCCTCCCGGGAGAAGTCTGACACAGTCCGACCAGTCTGACCAGTCCGACTTCTTTTGGGACGCTTGACATTCAGGTGGTCCCGGGCCACTCTTGGTCCGGTCGCAATCATCACCGGGAGAGGAAACATGAAAACCATCGTCCTTTGCATCATCATGGCGCTGTTGGCGTCCTCCGCCTGCGGAAAGAAGGAAAAGAAGAAGGGCCCGGACAAGACCCCGGCGCCCGTCGCCGCGAAGGTCACCGTCGCGTCGCTGGCGCAGTTGATCACCGCCGGTCAGACCGCCGAGTTTGTGAAGCAACTGGAGCAGTTGACCGCCATACTGGTCAACGACCCCGTCGACGCATCGGGCCTGACGCTCGCGATGCTGGCCGCGAAGAAGGGCGACCTCGAGGCCCTCAAGGCCCTCGTCGGGAAGGCGGCCCGGCTGGGTCTGGCGGACAAGTCCGGCGCGACGCTGCTGCACCACGGGGCCGCCCATCTGGCGGTGGTTGCGTTCCTGCTGGAGAAGAAGGTCGACCCGGACAAGGTCGATCTGGAGGGCCGCACGCCCGTGCACGCGGCCATCGCCTTGGGCCGTTGCGACGTGATGAATGCGCTGCTGGCCGCCGGCGCGAACAAGAACGCCCGCGACAAAAAGGGGTTCAGCCTCCTGCACCTGGCCGCCGTGCAGAATGACGCCGCCTGTCTGGAGGGCCTGCTCGAACGCAAGGCCAACGTCAACGCCGCCGACCAGGCAGGACTGACGCCGGTGCTCTCGGCTGCCAGGGCGGGCAACCTCGCGGCCCTGGAACGCCTGGCGAAGGCAGGCTCCTCCTTGTTGAAGAAGACGAAGCGCGGTGATTCGGCGCTGCACCTGGCCGTCGAGGCGAAGACGCTCGACGTGCTGAAGTTCCTCGTCGAGAAGAAGAAGCAGTACCCCGACGCGAAGAACACGCAGGGACAGACCCCGCTTCATGCAGCCGCCCTCGCCGGCGCCGGAGAGGCCGTGAATTACCTGCTGTCGAAGAAGGCCTATCCCGGCGCCAAGGACAAGGACGGCCGGATCCCGCTGCACGCGGCGGCCGGGCGGGGCCAGCTGGCCGTCGTGAAGCTGCTGCTGGAGAAGAAGTCCTGGCTCGACAACACCGACTACAAGAAGCGCACACCGCTGTTTCTGGCCATCATGAACGGACGGATCGAGGTGGCCACGTTCCTCGTCGCCCAGGGCGCCTCCCTCACGCTGGCCGACTCGGAGGGCTTCTCGGCGCTGCATCATGCCATCATCGCCGGAAACGAGGCGCTGACCACCGCGATCATCGAGAAGTCGGGCAAGATCGACGTGCCCACGAAGAGCGGCTGGACGGCGCTTCACCTGGCGGCCTCGCGGGGCCAGGAGAAGATGGTGAAGCTGCTCGTGGACAAGGGCGCCAACATCAAGGCGAAGGACCGCAAGGGCAACCATCCCTACCATCTGGCGCTGGACGACACGCCGCCGATGTTCCCCACCGAGCTCGACGAACTCAAAGCCGGGCTGACGGTCCTGCCGGCGACCGAGGACGGATCACACCTGAAGGCGGCCATCGCGTGGCTCGAGGAACAGAAGAAGGAGGACGAGGCCCTGCGAAGCGGCCGGATCCTCTGCGCGAAGCTGCTCCTCGAGAAGGACAGCGACCTCACCGCGCGGGATCACTCGGGCCGCGATGCCCTGCAGTTGGCGGCGGCCTCGGGGATGAAGGAACTCTTCGACCTGCTCAAGGGCAAGGGGCTCAAGGGGGACAAGCCGGACTACCGCTCGCGCACGCTACTGTATCACGCGGCCATGGGTGGCAACCTCGAGATCGTGAAGACGGCCATGGACATGGGCTTTTCCGAGGTGGCCTTCAAGTACAATCGCGAGACGCCGCTGCACGTGGCGGCCCAGTTCAACCGCGTCGAGGTCATCCGTTTTCTCATCGGCCGTGGCGCCTTGGTGAAACAGAAGGCGACCAACGGGGACACCGTCCTGATGTACGCGGCCAGGAGCCTCGCGGTGCAGGCGGCGGCGGCCCTGTTCGAGGCCGGCGCCGAGGCTGTGGCACCCGCCCCCGGTGAGGCCACGGCCGACGGACCGCGCGTGCGCGACGCCGAGGAGGATTTCCGTCCGCCCTCGGGGGACGATGGGGAGTATGCTCCCGAGGACGAACCCCCGCCGGCGGAGGAACCGGAGGTGGCCGCCCCGGCGGAGGATGGCAAGAAGCCTTTCGACGGCACGAATTACTTCGAAAACCACCTCAAGATGCTGTCGAAGATGGATGGCACCCCGCTCGCCGTCGTGTTCCTGGCGGCATTGGAGAATCAGCCCGGCCCCAAAGGCCGCTCCCCGCGCGCGACCGTGCTGCTGCGCCGCCAGTTGGCATTTCTGGAGCTGCTGTTCGGCAAGGGAACGCCCACCGAGGTGTTGGTGGAGGGCACGGCGCTGATGGTCAACGCGGTGCTTAGCGGACACCTGGAGGTGTGCCAACTGCTCTTGAAGCACAAGGACGCATGGAAGGTGGTCCGGCCGATGGACATGCCCCGGCTGGCCATCGAGCAGATGCACTACGCGCTGGCGAAGTACCTGATGGATCAAGGTTTCCTGCCGGAAAAGGGCCCAGGAAACATGGTTCCGCTCAGGGCCATTCTCAAGGCGGATCCACTTTCAGAACGTGCGGCTGCGCTGGATGTCTTCACCCGGCTTCTGCCCCTGGTGCAGGACCTCGACGAGGCCGATGATGACGGAGATACCCTGCTGCACACTGCGGTGCAGAGCAGTGGCGCCGACTTCCTGCAGGCGCTGCTGAGCGCGAAGCCGTCGGTCTCCAAGACCAACAAGAACGGCGAGACGCCAGCGCATGTGGCTGTCCGTCAGGGACGGTTGAAGATGGTCGAACTGTTCCTGGGGCCGGGCACGACGAAGGTCCCCGAGGGCGAGCTGGCGCTGGTCCCGCTGGCCGCCGGAAGCGGCAGCGTTGAGGTGCTGCAGTGGCTGCTGAAGAACGGGTACAAGGATGTGGAGACCGCCAACGGCAAGGTCAGCGGCCTCTTCGCCGCGGCAAAGGCCGGGAACTACAACGCCTTCCAGTTGCTGGCCGCGGGCCGCGCCGACGCGCTCAAGGCGGTGGACGCCGAGGGGGCCACCATCGTCCACTACGCGGCCACCGGCGGCAGCGAGAAGATCCTGAACGCCCTGCTCAAGGCGGGCATCCCGCTGGCCGTCGCGGACACGGCCAAGAACACCCCGCTGCACCTGGCGGTGAAGGCCGGCAAGGAGGGCGCCGTCGCCTGGCTGCTCAAGAACGGCGCTGACGCCGCCGCCTTGGACGGCGCGGGAAAGAAGCCCGCCGACTACGCCGACGAGGCGATCAAGGCGCTGCTTCCCTAGGTGCCGGCCGGGGATTTCCTTTTGAAAATGACGGTCTTGACTTACCCGAAACTGCCGTGGTACCCAATGATCTTGAGGTTTGAACACCCCGATGGCGACCCACAAATGACCCAAACCCCCTCAAGGAGGATCCGGAATGTCGAATGAAATGAAGAATGACACGAGCAAGATCATCTATACGATGGTGGACGAGGCGCCGGCGCTGGCGACCTATTCGTTCCTGCCGATCGTGTCCGCGTTCACCTGGGCAGCCGGCGTTCGCGTGGAGACACGTGACATCAGCTTGGCCGGACGTATCCTGGCCCGCTTCTCTGGGTATTTGAAACCGGAACAACGCATCCCTGACGACCTGGCGGAGCTGGGTGAACTGGTGACCCGGCCCGAGGCCAACATCATCAAGCTGCCCAACATCTCCGCCTCGCTTCCCCAGTTGAAGGCCGCGATTAAAGAATTACAAGGGAAGGGCTACGCGCTGCCGGAGTATCCCGACGATCCCAGGACCGACGAGGAGAAGGAGATCCGTGCCAACTATGACAGGATCAAGGGCAGCGCCGTCAATCCGGTCATTCGCGAAGGCAACTCCGACCGTCGTGCCCCCCTCTCCGTGAAGAACTACGCCCGAAAGAATCCCCACTCCATGGGCAAGTGGACCCCGGACTCCAAGGCCCACGTCTCCACCATGGGCCGATACGACTTCTGCTCCAACGAGAAGTCCATGACGCTCTCGGCAGCGCAGGCAGGAGAGGCGCGCATCGAGTTCTCCGCCGCCGATGGTTCGGCCACCATCCTCAAGGACAAGGTGAAGCTGCTCGCGGGCGAGGTCATCGACACCTCCCACATGGACGTCGCCGCGCTGCGCCGGTTCATCGCCGAACAGATCGAGGACGCCAAGCGGCTGGGTGTGCTTTTCTCGGTGCACCTGAAGGCCACGATGATGAAGGTTTCCGATCCGATCCTGTTCGGCCACTTCGTCTCAGTATTCTACGCCGACGTGTTCGAGAAGCACGCCGCCACGTTTGCCCGGCTCGGCATCCATCCCAACAACGGCATGGGCGACCTGTACGCCCGCATCGCCGGTCTTCCCGAGGATCAGCGCAAGGAGATCGAGGCCGACATTGATGCCGTTTACGAGAAGCGTCCCGAGCTGGCCATGGTCAACTCCGACAAGGGCATCACGAACCTGCACGTCCCCAGCGACATCATCATCGACGCTTCCATGCCCGCGGCGATCCGCCTCTCCGGCTGCATGTGGGATCGCGAAGGCAAAAAGAAGGAAGCCAAGTTCGTCATCCCCGACTCCTCGTATGCGCCGGTGTACCGGGCTGCGGTCGAGTTCTGCAAGGCGCACGGTGCCTTCGATCCGCGCACCATGGGTTCGGTCCAGAACGTGGGCCTGATGGCCCAGCAGGCCGAGGAGTACGGCTCCCACGACAAGACCTTCGAGATGCCGGCGGCCGGCCGCGTGTACTTGGTGCTGGCCAACGGGGAGCGGGTCCTCCAGCAGATCGTCGGCAAGGGTGACATCTTCCGGATGTGCCAGGTCAAGGACCTGCCGATCCAGGACTGGGTCAAGCTGGCCGTGAACCGCGCCCGGGACACGCACTTCCCCGTGGTGTTCTGGCTCAACGAGCTGCGCGCGCACGACGCCCAGTTGATCCAGAAGGTCAACCGGTACCTCGAGGGCTACGACACCGCCGGCCTGGACATCCGCGTCCTGTCTCCGGAGGACGCCTGCACCTTCTCCTGCCAGTTGATCAAGGAGGGCAGGGACACGATCTCGGTCACCGGCAACGTCCTGCGTGACTACCTGACGGACCTGTTCCCGATCCTGGAGGTCGGCACCAGCGCCAAGATGCTGTCGATCGTGCCCCTGATGAACGGCGGCGGCCTGTTCGAGACCGGCGCGGGCGGCTCGGCCCCCAAGCACGTGCAGCAGTTCCAGGAGGAAGGGCACCTGCGGTGGGACAGCCTCGGCGAGTTCCTGGCCCTGGCAGCCTCCCTGGAGCACCTGGCCAAGACCACGGCCAACTCCGGGGCCAGGATCCTGGCCGAGGCGCTGGACGAGGCCAACGGCAAGTTCCTCGACAGCAACAAGTCCCCCGGACAGAAGGTGGGCGAGATGGACAACCGCGGCTGCCATTTCTACGTGGCCATGTACTGGGCGCAGGCCCTGGCCGCCCAGGACAAGGATACTGAACTGAAGGCCCGGTTCGCCCCGATCGCCGCGAAGCTCACCGAGAATGAGCAGAAGATCCTCGGCGAGATCAACGCCGCGCAGGGAACCCCACAGGACATCGGAGGCTATTATCGTCCCCAGGATGACAAGGCCCTGGTGGCCCTGCGTCCGAGTCAGACCTTCAACGCCATCATCTCCGCGATCCGCTTCTGACCTGATAGCACTCCGATTTCTTTTCGCCGCCCGGGCATCTTGACATCCACAACGACCGCATGGATACTCCGTCCGTAGTACCATTTCCCTTTCAACCGACCGGTCCCCCTCACCGTTCGACACAGCAAGGACACGACGATGACTGAAAACGTACGAAAAATCCTGAGTGACTCGAAGGCGGCCCGCTGGACCGCGCTGCTGATCGTCTCGTTCACCATGTTCGCCGGCTATTATCTGGCCGACGTCATGGCGCCGCTGCAGGGCCTGGTCCAGAACCAGCTCTCGTGGTCGGCCACCGAGTACGGCTTCTTCACCAGCGCCTACGGCTGGTTCAACGTGTTCCTGTTCCTGCTGATCATCGGCGGCATCATCCTCGACAAGTTCGGCATCCGCGTCACCGGTATTGGAGCGGCCCTCATCATGGTGGCCGGCACGTCCCTGAAGTACTACGCCATCTCCACGAGCAGCCTCGACGGCATCGACGTGACCCTGCCGATCCTGGGGACCTGGAAGGCACAGGTCATGCTGGCCGCCCTGGGCTATGCCATCTTCGGCGTCGGCGTCGAGATCACGGGCATCACGGCCTCCAAGGCCATCGTCAAGTGGTTCAAGGGCAGGGAGATGGCCCTGGCCATGGGCATGCAACTGTCCGTGGCCCGCCTGGGCACGGCGCTGGCGCTGTCCACGTCGCTGCCCATCGCCCGCATGTCGGGCCACGTCTCCACGCCGCTTTTGTTCTGCCTGATCATGCTGTGCATCGGCGTCCTGGCGTTCTCCGTCTACGCCATGATGGACCGCAAGCTCGACGCCTCCATCGTGGCGGCCCGCGCCCAGAGCGACGATCAGACCCCCGAAGACGAGAAGTTCAAGCTCAGCGACATCTTCAACATCCTGGGCAACCGCGGCTGGTGGTATATCGCCCTGCTGTGCGTCCTGTTCTACTCGGCGGTCTTCCCGTTCCTGAAGTACGCCACCGACCTGATGATCCAGAAGTTCGGCGTCAACGCCAACTGGGCGGGATCCCTTCCGGGCCTGCTGCCCTTCGGCACCATCTTCTTCACCCCGCTGTTCGGCGGCATCTATGACAAGATCGGCAAGGGCGCCACCATCATGATCATCGGTGCCACGATCATCACCGCGGTCCACCTGCTGTTCGCGGTGCCGCTGCTGAACCACTGGTCCATCGCCATCGTGCTGATGATGCTGCTGGGCATCGGCTTCTCCCTGGTGCCGTCGGCGATGTGGCCGTCGGTGCCCAAGATCATCCCGGACCGCCAGCTCGGCACGGCGTTCTCGCTGATCTTCTGGGTCCAGAACTGGGGTCTGATGGGCGTGCCCGCGCTCATCGGCTGGGTCCTCGACAAGTACTGCATCACCGGCACGAAGATCGTCGACGGCCAGCCGGTGCACACCTACAATTATACGATTCCGATGCTCATATTCATGAGCTTCGGCCTGCTGGCGATCGGGCTGGGCTTCCTGCTCAAGCTCGAGGACAAGAAGAAGGGCTACGGCCTGCAGTTGCCCAACATCAAGAAGGCTCCGACCGAAAATGCGCAAGCGTAATCTTCTCCTGTTCCTGCTCCTGGCGGCCTTCGCCTGGGTGAGCGCCTGCGACGACGGCGGCGATCCGGCCAACAACGGAAACACGGACTGCACCACGCCCGAGGTGTACTTCCCGGAGTACGGCTGCCTTTCCGATGGCTTCGCCGACAACGACCGGGAGTACGACTGGTACCTGACCCAGATGGGCACCGGACCCGCGGAGGGCTCCAACTGCGGCCCCACCTCGGTGGCCATGGCGCTGCGCTGGTTCGACCAGGGACAGACCGTCAGCGTCGGGACGATCCGGGACACGATCACGCCGGGTGAGACCGGCTGGTGGTACACGAACAACATCGAGGCCGCCCTGACCAACTGGGGCACGCCGTATGCCATGCGGGCCGCCTCGGAGCAGGCGGTCCTCGACGCGCTGGATCGCGGCAGCGTCCTGCTGATCTGCATCACCATGGGCGAAATCACGCAGGCGACGGATCCCCGCGAGACCCACTTCGACCGCTTCTACGGCTACGACTCGGGACACTTCCTGATCGTCAAGGGGCATATTGACAATGCGCGATGGTTGATCGTCCATGATCCGAACAACTGGCAGTTTGACTACTACGACGACGCCCTGACGCAGCCGCTGGGCGAGAGCCGCTATTACCGCACCTCCGAGGTGCTGACCTCCATGGGTGTCTGGTGGCCGTATTTCTTCGAGATCGGTGTATCCGACGCCACCAAATCCCTGCGCAACGTGCCTGTGGGCCGCTCGGGTCCCTGAGATAGTTTAGAAATACTGCAACTACGATCGCGAGGGGCGGCCGAAGGCATGAAGGGCCGCGGGCAGGATCACCAGGTTCGCCAGCAGGGAGAAGAACGAGGCGAGCACCATCAGGGTGCCCAGCCCGGAGATGGCCCGGAACTGCGAGAACATCAGGCCTGCGAAGCCGCCGGAGATGATCACCGACGACAGCAGCACGGAGACGCCGGCGGTGGACAGGGCCGTGCCGACCTGATCGGCGGCGGGCAGGCCCTCGCGGCGGGCCTGCATGATGCGGCCGAACAGGTGGATCGAGTTGTCCACGATCAGGCCCAGCGCGACCGAGAACACCAGCACCACCGAGGGCGTCAGGCGCCAGCCGAGACGTCCGGCCACGAACAGGCAGGCCAGCAGGGGCAGCAGGCTCGGGATCAGCAGCAGCAGGGACACGAGCGGTCGCCTGGAAACCAGCAGCAGCACAAGTAGAATCAGACCCAGCGCCAGGACCAGCGAGCGCCAGAAGCCCGAAGTGAACGCCGCGAACGAGCGGTTGGCCACCACCAGGGTGCCGGTGAGGGCCACCTCGAACGGGGGCGGATTTTTGGAGATCCACGTCTCCAGCACGCCAAGCAGCGCATCGGTGTGCCGGGTGCCCAGGTCGCCGGTGAACAGCAGCATCTGACCGGCCTTCGCGTCGACGTTGTGGAATCCGTCAAGGGCCTTCTTTCCCGTCTGCGTCTGCAGCAGCGGTTCCCAGTCCTCGACGGGCACCGGGATAGAAGCCTGCATCCGGGCGAGGATGTCCTCGGGACCGAGGACCTTCCGGATCCCGTCCCGGGTCACGGCGAACTTCGAAAAGGCGCGCATCCAGGCCCGCCCGGCGGGGGTATACAGCGACGCCCCTCCCGCCTTCATGACCAGGTTGATCTGGAACAGGCCGAAGCCCTTCTGATCGATGCCGCGCATCGATCGGGCGACGGGGTGATCCGTGTCGAGGTCGTCGACCATGTAGACGGTGGAGTCCATCGGGCGGTACATGACCGCGCCCAGAACCACGGCCGCCAGGGTGAGCGCGAGAATCCACCGGTGACGCCGGCGGGTGAACGTATGCAGACCGGTCATGGCTGCGATGGCGCAGGTGGCCGCGCGGGAGGTCCGGCCCGGAGGAGAGAATGACAGCAGCACCGGGAAGAGGGTCATCGAGAAGCACCAGGTGATCAGGATGCCCGCGGCCGTGACCCACGCGAACTCCACGACGATCGGGATGCGCGTGATCATCAGGCTGGCGAACCCCAGCGCCGTGGTCAGCGACGTCAGCAGGCACGGGAACCAAAGGCGCGAGAAGGTCGCAGCGATGGCAGGCCCGGGCTCGCCGTCAGTGCGGGTCAGGGGGGACAGCAGGTGGATCGAGTCGGACACCCCGACGATGACGAGGATCACCGGAAGGACGCTCAGCAGCGAGGATATTCGGACGTCCAGCAGGGCCATGAGGCCCAGCGTGACGATCCAGGCAGGAAGCACCGACAGGAAAAACAGGATCGTCCCCGGAAGGGTCCCGGAGAGAAAGAAAAGCAGCAGGAACATCAGGCCCAGCGCCACCGGCAGGAACCGGAACTGGTCGCGCTCCATGGCTTCGAGGTAGCGCGCGGTGATCACGGGCGTGCCCGAGGCCTCGACGCGGCGTCCGTCGATCCGGTGTCTGGCGGCGACGCCGTCGAGCTTCCGTCCGAAGCCGCGTAAAAATGCGTGGTGATTGTCGGCAGGTGCGATCGAGCCCGCGATGACGAAGGTGTCGCGTGCGTGGTTCCACAGCAGCATCTCGAAGAGCGGATTCTCCGTCAGCAGGCGGGGAAGCTCGCCGGGTCGCCCGCAGTCGGCGCCGGGCACGACGGTGCCGTACCACAGGATGCGGGTCAGGCCGATGGACTCCAGGTCGCGCGCGATGGCCTCGAGGGCCAGGCACCCCGGTCCGTCAAGGCCGATGCCCTGGACGAACAGGCTCACCTGCTCGTCCTGCCGGGAAAAGGCGCCCTTGAAGAAGCGGTAGTCGCGTTGCGTGGCACCGGAGACGACGTAGAAGCTCTCCAGCGAAAAGTCCGCCCGAAGCCGGGGCAGAAACGGGACAAAGAGCGCCATGACCAGGAGCGCGGCCAGCAGGACGGTTTTTCTGCGCGCCAGCAGCAGCGGGAACGGCGTGTTCATCGGCGGCGTCCGGTCCCCAGGGCCTCGGTGAGCATCCGGTGCCCGGCGCAGACCTCGGCGTCGGGATCCTGCTGCATTTTGTCAATGATATTCGCAATATTCCCGTCACGGATGTTGCCGTAGGCCCGCTGCAGGAACGGACACCGGCGCACGTCCCCGGCGGGATCGACGTACAGGAAGCTGCGGCCGCCCTGGCATCCGCGGACCGCCTCCCAGAGGTCCGGCGTGTAGGCCAGCGGGCCGGGCACGGACGAGGCGTTGCACCGGTGGCACAGGCGATCCAGGGTCCGGTGCTCGGCGATGGAGAAGGGCGCAAGCTCCGGCGGCAGGGACTGATCCTGCACCCGGGGCGCGTAGCAGTTCACGAACGAGGCCCCGAGTCCGCCCACCGTTTCGATGAAGCCGTAGAAGGCAGCCTCCTCAAGGAGCGGACGGCCAATCACGGCGTTGACGGCCACGAGGAGGCCGGCTTCACGGGCCTGGCGCATCGTGCACGCCGCGGTGTCCCAGGCGGTGTCGCCGCCCTTGACGCGGTTGACATGGGCGAGGTCGTGGGAGTCCATCGAGACCATCACGCCCGAAAGGCCGGCACCGGCGAGGCGCGCGAGGTGTCCGGCCTCCAGCCCTGTCCCGGTGGTGAGCATCCAGAAGTGGCGCTCAGGCCGCACGCAGCGCCCAAGAAGTGCCACGAGATCGTCGGCGCGCAGGGCGGGTTCGCCCCCGGAGAAGTGGAAGGTGAAAACACCGGCGGTGGCCAGCCCTGCGATGGTCGCCTCGAGCAAATCGACGGAGGGCTCGGTCGCCTGGCGTCGGGTCGCGTCGACGTAGCAGTACGGACAGTGGTGGGGGCAGCGTCCGGTGATCGAGACGATGGCCGTCACGGGGGCAGGGGTTCCGTGACCGGTCGCTGAGGCGACCTCACGCTCCATGCACTCGAGGAAGGCGACGGTGTCCAGCGGTGGAAGGTCGGGCACGGCCCAGACGTGACCCCGGTGCCGCACCAGCCGCCCGGGCATGGAGGCGGACAGGCGGCTCTCGCGAAGCCAGTAACGCCACAGGCGCACCGTGGCCGGACCGGCGCCCGCTCCACGCACGAGCCTGCGGGCCAGGCGGATCCAGAGGCCCACGGTGAACGCCGCCCGGCCGGGGCCCGTGAGATAGGAGGTCGAAATGGGTGAATGCAAGGGTTACTCCGTGGGCATGGCCCGGCCTCCAGGGGGCCGGGCGGGATCCCAGCAGTATACACAATGGCGATCCGGGTGCATGCCTCCAAACACCGTTTGTCCTCCTTTTCCGGGTGCTCGGCGCTCCGGACGGTTGATGTATGTATGTGAACTATGACAAGGATTTAGTGACGGATGAGGCGGCGGCGGATCAGCACAAAGGTGAACAGCAACGGCAGCAGCAACGGCAGTCCGCCGGGATTCCGCCGGCCGCCGACGGTGCAGGAGCAGCCATCATCGGCCGTGGTGTCGCCGGGCTCGCCGGGATCGTCGGTGTTGCAGGTGTCGTCGGGCCAGGTGGTGCCCGGTGTGACGCAGCGCACGGCGCCGTCGAGGCAGGCCGAGACGCCCTCGCCGCACCGGTTGATGCAGGCGTAGCCCTCGCCCAGGGTCACGGTTGTGCCGTTATCAACCAGGCCGTCGCAGTCGTTGTCCTGTCCGTCGCAGACCTCGGTGCCCGGGCTGTTGGGCGAGCACGTCAGCCAGCCGGCCACGCACAGTTGCCTCCCTTGTGCACAGACTCCCAGGGCGCCCTCGCCGACGGTGCAGTCGGCCGCCTCGCCTTCGGGATCGGACCCGTCGCATGCCGACCAGCCCGTCCACATGCAGCCGGTGCAGGAGCGGGTGCGGGTGCCGCAGTCGCCGCAGTTTTCGGACTCGGTGCTGCCCTCGTCGCACTCGCAGGTGGTGAGGTTGATCCGCCGGGCACCCGAGTACACCGAGGAGAATGTGCGGCTGTTGCGGACGATGCCGTAGGAGCAGCCCTTGGCCTCGACGCAGTCGTGCTCGCCGAAGGCGTCCTCGGAGCCGATGACCAGGATGACGTGGCTGTCGCTGGCCACCGCGTCAGCCGGACGAAGGTCGTTCATGGGAACGACGTTCCAGTACTCGTTATCGGCCGTGAAGCTCGAGGCCACGTAGCGGGCGGTGTTGCAGGCGTTGGTGGCCAGGGGATCGGGCACCTGCCAGGCGCGGGACACGAAACCCGAGCAGTCGGCTCCGTAGGTGCCCGTGTGGGTGCACTCCGGGCAGCCTGTGGACCCATCGTTGGGCGTGCAGACGCCGGGGGCGCAGCCCACCAGATCCGGGGCGCAGCCGTTGGAACACCAACATTCCCCACCCCACCAATAGGAAAATCCGACGGCCGACAGGCCGCGGCAGACGATGGCGTCGGGCGGCTCGGAGGGTGGCGCCGCCTGGGAAACACCAGACGGGAGCGCGATCAAGCAGAACATCAGGCACGCGAAGAGGTTTTTCATGGCGTCCTCCCATCCCAGCGCACAACAAAGACGCCCTCCCAGGTGAAGAACATCTGCCATACCCCGCCGTCGGGGCCGAGGCGGACCTCCTGACGCTGGTCCAGCTCCGTGAGCACCCAGGGGCTGCGGGCCGACCAGAGCTCGGCGAAACGGTTGTCGAGGCGGATCAGGCGGTACCGCTCGTCGAGCACTCCAAAGGGGGTCGTGCCCCCGAAGAGCGCCTCATGCACGACCGCCAGCACCCGTCCCTTCGCGTCGGCGTCGAGGGCGACGATGCGCCGGATCGGGAGCTCCCCCGGGATCGTGATGGTCGCGTCTGGCTTCGCGGCGTTGCGCGGGCCGATGGAGATCCTGGCACCGCCGGCGGGGCGGTCCAGCGTGCCGATCAGACTCCTGCCGCCCTCGATGGGGCGTCCGAGGACGATGCGCCGCTCACAGGGCCCCATGGCCGCGTCGAGCACCCGCACGCTGTGGCGGTGGGAGACCTCGAGCCAGACGCCGTCGGTGCGGGCGAACATGGCCGTGATCAGGCCCGCGTGCTCGATGCCGTGTCCGACCAGGTCGAGCTCGGTGACGATGGAGCCGTCGAGGTCGTAGACCAGCAGGGTGCGCGTGACCAGGCGGTCCAGGGCCAGCACGAAGCGTCCGGCCGCCTCGCCCACGTCGTCGAAGGCGGGGCCCGGCAGCGCATAGGCGGGCAGCTCCCGGCCCGCGGGGTCGAAGTCGAGGATGCGCAGGTTCACCTGGTCCAGGATCAGGAGGCCGCCGTCGGCCTTCGTTGCGAAGCTCTTGGGTCCCTCGCTGTCGGCCTCGTCACCCAGGAAGCGCCCGACGTCGGCGTCCCAGGCCAAAAACAAGAACGGCTCGGGCAGGTCATCGGCCGCCACCGCGTGGGAGATCCGGGGGAAACCGGCCAGGCCGAGCAGCAGCAGCAGGGGACACGCGACCAGCAGGGTTTTCCGGGTGTTTCGTGTGTTCATGCGTCACCTCCCATTGCAAACCGACTTCACGCGGGTCGCCGGATCACTGGTCTCCGAACAGGATCATCTCCGCGGGCGCGCCGCCCACGGTCGTGGTCAGTTCATACCGTACCCGCGTGCGGTCCGCACAAGCCTCGGACGTTCCGACGTAGATCTCCACCGTGTAGAGCCCGCCTGAAGCGGCGGAAAACGTGTACGACGGACAGGACCACTGGGGCGGCGGGAACGTGCAGTCGAAGTCGTCGTCGGCCTCGTGCAGTTCGGTGCCGTCGGGGGCGCGAACGCGCAGGCGCAGGTCGGCCGCGGTCTGGGCATCCACGGTGTCGGTGGCCAGGAGCACCTCGGCTCCCGCGGGCGCGAAGAACGCGTAGCGGTCGATGAATCCGGTGTGGCTGCAGCCGAGCAGGTCGGCTGTGGCGGGGCTGTCGGCGGCCAGGCCCACGGTGAGCGTGGCAGCGCCCGAGGCAGTGTCCGCGCCATCGACGAACAGGTCGTAGAAGAGGCCATCGATCGCGTCGAAGCGCATCCAGGAGGCGGGCGCGAACGGCCCGGCGCCGTCGTCGCAGGCGATCTCGGCCTCGGAGGAGGCGCAGAAGCTGGCACCGTCGGTGCCGCCTTCGCGCAGGTGCAGCAGCGTGTCGAAGGTCGTGGCCGGATGCGCGGTCGTGGCGATCCATTCAGCCGTGACCGGGGCGACGAAGGTCACACGGGCTTCTGCCGCCGCGCCGCCGCCGCAGGTGCCCGCCACCGATCCGGCGCCGCCGGTGGTGTCCAAGGCGAAGGTCTGGCCGGTCAGCAGCCGGGAAGTGAGGTCGGTGACGGTCCCGAGGCCGTCGCACACCCCGCGGTGCGAGAGCGACAGAGCGAACACATCGTCTTCCCCGCCCGCGGCGTCCCCGCCGCCGGTTTCCACCATCACCACGTAGGCGCGCAGGGCCTGCACCTGAACGGTCAGCGCGGTACCGCCGGACGCAGATGCGATGCAGCCGACCGGGCTGCCGTCGCAGGTGTCCTCGCGGACCTCGATGATCGTGGTGGTGTTGGTCGCCGGATGCAGCGTCGAGATGACCAGCTCGCCGGTGAAGTCGGGCGTGAAACTGACGTAGACCTCCCGGCCACTGGCAAAGGAGCCACATGAAGGCGAGTCTGCGTCCATGCCCAGAGCAGGGTAACCGTAGAACAGTTCACCCGAGGCGATGTTGGGTGAGAGATCGGTGGCCGTGCCGCATGCCACGAGGCAGTCCGCGGCGCAGCTCTCCCGCGTCTCGGCCGGGGCGGTGCACCAGCCGTCGCCGCAGGTGACGGGGCAGTCCACGGCGCAGTTGCCTGGATTTTCGCCGGACGCACAGGTGCCGTCGCCGCAGGTGGCTTCGCTCTTTTTCTCATCGTCGCAGGCGACCGCCTGCAAAAGCGTCAGGATCAGGAAGAGGCGGACAGGAACGATGAAAGAACGTGGCATGCACGAACTGTCCCGCGAATAAGGATGACTGTCAAGCGGACCTCTTTGATTTTTTGAACAGGACTATTTTGCTCGACCGAGCGGGGAATTCGCTTTTCTACGGCTTTTGGCCCTTGAAGAACTTGGCCAGGGAGACGACCAGCTCGTCCTGCAGGGTGCGGGCGCCCTTGAGGTCGCCGCCGATGCCGTCCTGCATGATCGCGAACAGGATGGTCCGGTTCCCCTTGCTGATGTAGCCGGCCAGGCAGGAGGCGTCCCCGAGGGTGCCGGTCTTTGCGTAGACCACATCCTCGGCGGCGGTGCCGGTGAAGCGCTTGTAGAGCGTGCCGTCGCGGCCCGGGCGCGGCAGGGAGTCGATCATCAGCGCCTGCAGCCAGGGCAGCGTGGCGTACTGTTCCATGGCTGAGGCCAGCGCCCGCGCCGAGATCTTCGAGTTGCCGAACAGGCCCGACCCGTTGGCGAGCACGACCTGGTTGCGCTTCACTCCTGCGCGCGTGAGGAAGGCGTAGACCGCGTCGAGCCCCTTCTGGGTGGTGCCCGGCTGGCCGGTGATCTGGGCGCCCAGCGCCTTGAGCAGGTTCTCGGCGTAGAAGTTGTTGCTGTGGCGGTTGGTGGCGCGTACCAGCGCCGCGAGCGTGTCACTGGAGTGTGAGACGATCACGGGCACCTTGGCCGGGGTCGCGCCGCGGGCGAAGGTCTCGTCCACGGTGATCCCGTTCTCCTTGAGCACCTGCAGCAGGATGCCGTGGGCATAGCGGGAGGAGTCGAAGGATCGGACGCGGTTGACCACCTTGGGATCGGCCGCGGTGATGGTCCCCTTGGCCTTGATCTGGAGGACGTCGCCGCGGGTATCGGTGGTGAAGCGGACGTCCTCCTTGGTGCCCACGGTCACCTCGCTGCTGCATGTGTGGTACGGGCTCGCAGGCAGGCAGGTGATGGCCACCTCGGCGTCCTTGATCTCCAGGGTGACGGTGATGGCGTTGCCCTCGACGGTGGTGGGCGTGGGCAGCGCCAGGAAGCCCTCGTTTCCTCGCGAGAACTGGAACCCCGCGGGCTTCTGGCGGTCGAAGTAGGTGTCGTCGATCACGACGCCCTTCGGGATCTTGCGGACGCCCTTGGCCTTGAGCTGGCGCACCAGGGCGGTGAGGTTGTCGAGGGTCATCGACGGATCGCCGTTGCCACGCCAGTACAGCGGGGTCGTGAGCGCGTCGCCCTTGATCTCCCCGAGCAGGCTGGAGGTGAACTTGTAGGAGGCACCCATGTGGCGCAGCACCACGCCCGTGGAGAGGATCTTCAGACAGGAGGCCGGCACCATGGGCTGGTCGAGGTTATGGCCGTAGATGCGCTTGTTCACGCCGCTCCAGCGTGCGTAGGCAGCCTTGCGCCCGGCGGTGCGGTCGTTTTTGATGAGGCGGTCCCATTTCTTCTTGAGTTCGGCCTCCTGCGCCCGTACGGGGCGGGGAACCGACAGAAGAAGGAGAATCGTGGCGGGGAAGATCCATGTCTTGACGATCCGGAGGCGATCCATTACTTTGCGCATGATTTTTCCTGAAGGCGGTGTGTGCATGTCATCAATCCGTAAAGCCTACAAAACCATCCTGAAGGACCCATTCCCGGAAGAACTGGTCCTCGAGATCCAGGGCCAGCGCCTGCGCTTCTCCAAGCGCCAGTGGACGCTGCCGGCCGAGGACGGCACGCCGCGGACCGAAGGTCTGCGTTACGGCGACAACCCGGACCAGCCCGCGGCGCTATACCGATGGGATGCGGGCGACCTGACCGTCGGCGGAAACACACTGGCTCCGGGCGGCGCCCTGGTGACAGGACTCTCGGAGGCCCATTTTATTCAGTTCGGCAAGCACCCGGGCAAGACGAACCTCACAGATCTGGACGCGGGCATCCGCATCCTGACGCCGCTTTACGCCTCGCCCGCGGCGGTGATCATCAAGCACAACAACCCGTGTGGCGTTGCGTGCGCGGACACTATACAACAGGCGTACGAAAATGCCTATTTTGCCGACCGGATCGCCGCCATGGGCGGATGCATCGTGCTCAACCGGACCCTGGACGTTGGTTGCGCGCGGGCCATCGCCGACCAGTACGCCGAGGTCGTGGCGGCGCCCGAATACGAGGAAGGCGCCGTGGAGATCCTGCGGGCCCGCGAGAACCTGCGCATCATCCGCCTGCCGGAGCTGGGAGACCTCGAGAGCCGTGGCCAGGACCTTCAGTTGCAGGTGTCCTCGACGTCCGACGGCGGGCTGGTCCTGCAGATGTCCCAGGTGTCGATGGTGCGGTCGGTCCAGGACTTCGTTCTGGCCCAGCACCTTCACAAGGGCACCACCCACCGCATCGACCGCGCGCCCACGGCCGCAGAGCTCGAGGACCTGTACATGGCCTGGCACATCTGCGCCAACGTGACCTCCAACGCCATCGTCATGGTGCGGGACCGCGTCACCACGGCCATCGGCACGGGCGAACAGGATCGCGTCGGCGCGGTCCGGCTCGCCATCGAGAAGGCCTTCACCAAGCGCGCTGACCAGCTGGCCTTCGAGGGGCACAAGATGTCCATCTTCGAACTGGAGCAGGCCGTCGCCAAGGGTAAGATCGAGGCCTCTGTGCTTTCTGACCTGCACAGGCAGGTGCGGGAAGAAAAAGGCGGCCTGGCCGGTTCGGTGATGGCATCCGACGGCTTTTTCCCGTTCCGCGACGCCGTGGACACGGCCTGCGCGCTGGGCGTGACGGCGTTTGCCGAGCCGGGAGGGGCCATGCGGGATCATGAGGTGATCGGCGCATGCAACGAGCACCGGGCCGCGCTGGTGTTCACCAATCAGAGAGTGTTCCGCCATTGATCTACCTTCTGCTCTTCATCGGCATACCGATTGCCGAAATCTATCTGCTGGTGCAGGTGGCAGGCCGGATCGGCTTCGGTCTGACGCTGGGCCTCGTCATCCTCACCGGCGTGGTGGGGATGGCCTGCGTCAGGCATCAGGGCGCGCGTGTGCTGTCGCGACTCAACCAGGACCTGCAGGGCGGCCGCATGCCCGCGGGGGCCCTCACCGAGGGGGTTCTGCTGCTGGCTGCGGGCCTGCTGCTGATCACGCCCGGTGTCATCACCGACGCGGTCGGTCTGCTGCTGCTGGTTCCGCCGATCCGGAAGGCTGTGGCGTGGGGGTTCGGAAAACACTTTGCGAAAAAGATCCGCTTTGTGCAATATCCGGGAGCACCGGATGCCTTTGGAGGCAGCGGTGATGGGGTGATCGAAGGTGACTGGGAAGAAGAAGACTCCGAAAAGTGAAAAGCAAAAGGCCCCCCGGAAGGCTGAAAGCGCCTCCCTGGTGCCGGTGAGCGCTCCGCTGGAGATCGACGACCGGGAGGTCGAGTTCGAGGCGGAGGCCGAGACCGAGGAGGAGATCACCGTCAGTCCGGAGGACATCCTCTCGTCTGCACCGGAGACCACCGAACTCGACGAGGTCGCGATCCTGCCCGCGGTGGACGATGACGAGGTCGCCGGCCTGGTCCGCTACGATCCGGTGCGCGCCTACATCCAGCAGATCCGTCGCTACCCGCTGCTGACGCCCGACGAGGAGCACGACGTGGCCACGCGGTATGTCCGCACGCGTGACCCGCACCTGGGACGGCGCCTGGTGACGTCGAACCTTCGCCTGGTGGTCAAGATCGCCCACGAGTACAGCCGGGTGCACCAGAACCTGATGGATCTGGTCCAGGAGGGCAACATCGGCCTGATCCAGGCCGTTGAGAAGTTCGATCCCGAGCGTGGCGTCAAGTTGAGCACCTATTCGTCCTGGTGGATCCGCGCGTACATCCTCAAGTATCTGCTGAATTCATGGCGCCTGGTCAAGGTTGGGACCACGCAGGCGCAGCGCAAACTGTTCTTCAACCTGCACAAGCAGCAGGAGTTGTTGCGCGAGCGCGGCATCCTGCCCACGCCCCAGCTGCTGGCCGAGGCCCTGGACGTTTCCGAGCGCGAGGTCAGCGAGATGCAGAAGCGCATGGCGGCCTCCGATCTGAGCCTGTCGACGCCGCTGCGCTCCGACGAGGACGACGGCCGCACCCTGATGGACACCATGAGCGACGGCCAGGGCATCCCTGACGAGGTCGTCGCGGCCGAAGAGCTGCGCGCCCTGGTCTCCGAGAAGCTGCATGCCTACGCGGCCCGCCTCAAGGGCCGGGACCTGGTCATCATGCGCGAGCGCCTGCTCTCCGACGAACCGATGACCCTCAAGGACATCGGCGACCGCTACGGCATCAGCCGGGAGCGCGCCCGTCAGCTGGAGAAGCGCCTGATGAACCAGTTGCGCGAGTATCTGACCACGGAGCTTGGCGACAACGTGGTCGTCGCATTGGGGTTCGAATGAAGTTCGTGCACGAACCCCATCCCGAGGGCGTCCTGTATGTGGTCGCCACGCCCCTCGGGAACCTCGACGACCTCTCGCCGCGGGCCCGCGCCGTGCTCGAGTGCGTGGACCTGATCGCCGCCGAGGACACCCGCGTGGCCCGTCACCTGCTCCAGGCCCTGGGCCTGCCCAAGGTGCCCGTCATCTCCTCCTTCGAGGGGAACGAGGCGCGCCGGGCCGAGGAGATCGCCCGCAGGCTCTCCGAGGGAGCCGCGGTGGCGCTGGTGACCGACGCGGGCACCCCGTGCATCTCCGACCCCGGGGACCGCACCGTGGCCGCGGCCCGCGAAGCCGGCGCCCATGTCATACCCATCCCGGGTCCGAGCGCGGTCACCTGTGCCCTCTCGGTCTCGGGTTTCCCCGGTTCGCGCTTCCACTTCGAGGGCTTCCTGCCGGTCAAGGGTCGCGACAGAAATAAACGTCTGACGGAAATTTCCACCCTGGATGTAACGGTCGTGCTCTACGAGAGTCCCCACCGCATCCGTGAAACACTGCACGATCTGGCCCTGATTCTCGGAAACGACAGGGAATGCGTGCTCTGCCGGGAGATCACCAAAAAGTTTGAAACGATCACCCGGGGGACCCTCGGAGATCTGGATGCAAATTCCAGTGAGAGTGAAATCAGGGGTGAATTCACGTTGGTGCTCGGACCGGGTCGCCGCACCGGTGAAAAACCTGAATTTCCGGCTTTGGAAAACGAAATTACGCGGCTCCGGTCCCTGGATCTTCCGGTGAAAACAGTCGCAACCATCCTGGCTCCATATGCAGGTATGTCGAAATCGGAAGTCTATGAAATCATTCTGAAATTCGAAAAAGAACACCCATAATTACAGGGACAATAAAATTTTTCGGAAAAATACTTGACGGGGCGGTGGGACTGGACTATAAAACCATCATTGGGAGCGAGAAAGAACCTCTTGGAGAAGAGGTTGCTACCACGAGGCTGTTACTTCAGAGGAGATTTTGACATATCTCTGGGTTGCGTGAGCAACCTATCCCGAACTTACCCCGGCCCGGTTAGCCCTTTCCCGCCAACATTCACATCACCGTTTCCACTCTCCTCTGAAGCGGTAAATTCTTTTGAAGGGCTGGGCCGGGGTTGCCTTTCTTTTAGACGGTGATGACGCAACAACGCTGCATGGTGACCGAACCGATGGCCGGATGGCGGGTCGAAAAGATCTGTTCCGGTCTGTTTCCGGGTCGAACTCGTCCCCAATGGCAGATCCTGATCGACAATGGAATGGTCAAGGTGGACGGTCGTCGGGCCCGACGCGGCGACAGGCCTGCGGCCGGTGCGGTGCTCGAGATCCTCGAACTCCCGCCCGAGGCAGACGTCTGGACGCCCGCCTACACTGACCCGGAGATGATCCGGGTGATCCTGCGCACGCCGCGGGTCATGGTCGTGGACAAGCCGCCGCAGCTTCCCACGTTGCCGCTCACCCCCGGGGATGCTCCCACCGTCGCCGGCGCGCTGTTGGCCGCCGAGCCCGGGATCATCGGGGCGCCGCCGCGGGAGGCCGGCATCGTCAACCGGCTCGACAACGACACCTCCGGCCTGATCGTCGCGGGCATGGACCCGGGTGCACAGGAGCGGCTGCGGCAGCGGTTCGCCTCACACCGCATCGAGAAGACCTACCGGGCGCTGGTGCACGGATGTTTCCCGGAGAAACCCGTGTGGCTGACAGGCCGGGTCTTCACCCTGGGCACGCAGCGCGTGCGCTACGAGCCCGGCGAGGGTCACGACGGTCAGATGGCGATCTCACTGGCCACCCGCCTGTGGGAGGGCGGAGGTCTCTCGCTGGTGGAGGTCGTCACGCGATTCGGACGGCGGCACCAGGTTCGCGTCCAACTGGGGCACGCCGGTCATCCGATCCTCAACGACGGACTCTATTCGTCTGCACCGACTCTCCCGTTCGAAGGTCATTTTCTGTGGGCCTGCCGCATCGCCTTCGCCGATCCCGAGAACGACCTGCCCCAGGTTGTCGGGTCGCGTTTTCTGCCTGCGTCCTGGCTCGGGTTCGCCCAAACCATCGGCTGCGGCGACTTCTTTGAGGGTGTGGAAGCGTTTTAGCGGCGACCTGGTTGGTCCGTTCGACCCTCTCTTTCATTTTTTACGCAACCCAAGCCGCGTGCCTCCGATAATGATGGTCATCCGGAGGTTGTCATGCGGAAACTCTTCATTTTCATTTTTTCGGTGCTCCACCTTCCCGCCTGCCGAGGGGCTCACGATAATCCCCACACGGCCCGGCATGTGAGGCTCGGGGCCCAGGCCCTGCGGGAGCAGGAGCCCGAGCTCGCGCAGCGGCACTTCGAACTGGCGCTGCAGTATGACAACGGGGACCCCTCCGCCCTGGTGGGGATGGGGGTCGTGCATTATCTCGAAGGAGAATACCGGCAGGCACGATGGTTCTTCGAGGAGGCCATCCGTCAGAAGCCGGACAACCCCGAGGCGCACGCGAACCTGGGTGCGCTGCTGTGGACTAAGGATCAGTTGGAGCCGGCCATGCGGCACCTGAAGACGGCGCTGTACCTGGATCCCGGCAACGACGCGGCGCGGTGGAACCTGGCCATGATCCTCATGCAGCGTCGGGAATATTCCGCCGCCGCCGTTCACCTGGGCTGGTACTGCGCCCGGAAGAACCATCCCCCCGAAGGGCTGCTGCAGTGGGCGCGTGCCCTGCGTGCGGCGGGGCAGACCGTGCGTGCCCGCCGGGTGCTGGCCATGCTGGAGGAAAACCGGAATCCTGTCACCCCGGGTCGGTAGCCGAATTTTCCTTTTTGTACGCTGGCTTTTTGTGGCATAGTGGCCTCACCGGAGAAAACGTGATTACCCCTGCAGTTTTTCCGGTCACCGGTGGTGCATGGACGTTTTCTATTTCGCTTTGTGCGCGTGCTATGCGGCGTTCGTCGCGGTTCAACTGGAGCTGGACTCCACGTATTTTTCCCCAGGTCACCGGAAGTTGTCGATCGGCCTCTCGTTCGGGGGCCTGATCTTCCTGGCCCATTCGATATTGTCGGTTCACTCGCAGGCGAATTTCGCGCTGCCCGGGATGGTCCTGGCCCTGATCCTGATGGCGGTCGCGCTGGGGTTCGGCGTCTTTACCGTGGTGCGCCCGGTCCACAGCGGAACCGCCGACGAGAGGCTGTTCGCCCTGCTGGCGCTGGCGACCGGCCTGATCCACTGGTTCCCGGTCGTGGCCTTCGCGGCGCTCGGGCTGTTTTCGGTCCTGTTCATCGGGCTGTTCCTGCGGAACCGTGCCCGCGTGCTCTCGCGGGAGGTCCGCAGACACTGGCTGTTTCCCCTTCTGGCGGTATTGGTCATCCTCATCCTGACCTCCCTGGCGGCCGTCTCGCAGCAGCGCGAGAAGGATCGGCAGATGCGCGAGGGCCTGTTGCTGCAGACACGCCTGGTGGCCAACGCGATCACACCCGCGGATTTCGATCGTCTCGAGTACACGCAGGCCGATGAGGGCAACGTCGTCTACCGGCGGATCTGCCGACAGATGGCCGCGTTCGCCCAGGTCATGGGGCACCGATCCATCTATTCCCAGGTGGTCCGCAACGGGCAGATCCTGTTCGGTCCCGAGAGTCTTGAACCCGCCGATCCGATGGCCTCCCGTCCGGGCACCGTCTACGAGCAGCCGACTTTCTCGAATTATCTGGTCTTCTGGACCGCCCAGCCGCTCACCGTGGGCCCGTACCGGGATGAATACGGGACGTTCGTCTCCGCGTTCGTTCCGGTGCTGGACCGGACCACGCGCAAGATCCGTTTCGTGATCGGCATGGACATCGAGACGCCGACCTGGGAGAAGACGCTGGGCTGGGCCAGGCTTCAGCCTCTGCTGTTCGGCTTCCTGGGCCTGCTGCTGGTCTTTTTCTCGCAGCGGGCGCTGTCACACGCCGCCCGGAGGGAGGGTCCGGGGCCGCTCTGGATACGCCATGCCCATGCCTTCTTTGCCTTCCTGCTGGGGGTGCTGTTGACGGTGTATCTGGCCCGGTCCGCCGTCATGGAGGAGGAACACACCCAGCGCGTGACCTTCTGGCAGCTGGCGCTTTCCCAGTCGACGCGGATCCAGGAGGCCTTCAACGGCATTGAGGAAAAGGAGCTGCAGTCGCTGGTCCGGTTCTTCGAGAGCAGCGAGTTGGTGAAACGGAGCGAGTTCGAGGACTTCACCCGCGAGATGAACCAGCTGCCCTACGTGCTGGCCTGGTCGTACGCGCCGCGGGTGCCGGTGGGCCAGTTGAACGCCCACCAGGCGAAGGTTCAGGCCATGGGGCGTCCGCACTACACCGTGTACCGGCTGCCCAGCCCGGCGGGGACCACGCTGTACCCGGTGATGTATGTTGAACCGTTCCAGTCCAACATCGTGATGCAGGGGCTGGACCTCCTGTCCGAACCCGTGATCGCCGAGGCCATCCTTCACGCCGAGACCACAGGTCAGAGCGCCATCTCCGATTCCTTTCCTATCCTGCACGAGATGGGATCCGACCTCGGCGCCGCGATCGTGCACCCGATCATTTCACCGTCGACGATGGATTCAGACCCTCCCGCCGGCATGGTTGCGGCCACGATCCGGTTTGACGTGTTCCTTCGGAGCATCGTGCACTGGATGAACCCGCTGGGCCATGCCCGGATGCAGGTTTTTTCCGTGGATCTCTACCAACTGAAGAGCGGGCAGAGTCCGACGTTCCTTTCCACGACACGCCGCGTCGAACCCCGTTTTTTCGAGCGCTTCTTCGGCCAGCAGGAAAAGATGACGGCCGCGGTGCCGATCTTCGTCCTGGGCAAGGCCTACCTGCTGGTGTTCCGTCCCAACCAGGTGTTCTCGCAGATCTATCCTGAGCGGGCCGGCTGGCTGACGCTGCTGCTGGGGCTGATCCTGACGTTCGCGCTGACGCTGCTGATCGGAATCATTCTCTCCTGGCAGCGCAGGCTGCGACATGAGCTGGATCGGCAGAGCTCCGGAAGACGCCGCAGTGAGAAGAAGTTCCACACGCTCGTGGAGAAGGCGCCGGTGGCAGTGGTGGTGGTGATCAACAACACGATCCAGTACGCGAACTCCGCCGCGCTCCAATTGCTGGAGTCTTCGGACACGGAGTCGATCCTGGGCCGGGATTTCTGCGACTTTCTCGCCGACCAGAGCCGCCAGCGGGTCAGTGACCTGCTCGAGGACGTCGATACAGCAGCCTCGACGACGCTGGACGTGGTCATCCACGGTGCCGGAGGGGAGACACCCTGCGAGGTCAGCACGGTACGGATCACGGTGGAGGAGACCCGGGGTTTTCTTCTGTTCATCCGGAACCTGACGGCCCAGATCCTGGCTCAGGTGGAGAACGAAAGGCTTCAGTCCCAGCTGGCCCAGTCGCAGAAGATGGAGACGATCTCCCGCCTCGCCGGTGGCGTGGCCCATGATTTCAACAACATGCTGGGCGTCATCCTGGGCTCGGCCGACATCCTCATCGATCACATGGAGTCCCAGGATCCGAACCGCCGCGACGTGCTGGAGATCCAGGTGGCAGCCTCCCGTGCGTCGGACATGATGAGACGGCTGCTGGCGTTTGCTCGGCGGCAGGAGAGCCAGCCGGTGATCATGGACCTCAACAAGCGGATCAAGGGGCAGTTGGGCAAACTGTCGAGCCTGATCGGGGAGCAGGTAGAGCTTCGGTGGGAGCCGGCCGAGACCCTGTGGCTCGTGAGCCTGGATCCTTCCCAGCTGGATCAGATGCTCTCGATCGCGCTTTCCAACGCCTCCGAGGCCGTGGAGGGCGGCGGGACGATCACCCTCAGGACGTTCAACATCGTTCGGTCGCGCCCGGAGACGGGGCAGACGAACGAATATGTCGTGATGTCGATCGCCGACACCGGTGCGGGCATGGACACGGCCACGCTGGGGCATCTGTTCGAGCCGTTTTTCTCCACCAAGCAGCCCGGAGAGCACACCGGACTGGGGCTGGCCATGCTGCACGGCATTGTGAGCCAGAACGGAGGCTTCATCGAGGTGAGGAGCCGTCCTGGCGAGGGCTCCACGTTTGAGATCCACCTGCCCAAGGCCTTCTCCACCGGGCGCACGTCCCGTCCGATCAGCGTGGCGTCGCCGTCGGGCGGAGATCAGGCCCCGTCGCAGCCGAACGGCGTCGAATTGATCCTGTTTGTCGAGGACGAGGAGGCCAATCTGCGCATCGGACAGCGCATCCTGGAGCGTGCAGGCTACACGGTGCTGCCTGCCGCTGGCGCGTCTCAGGCGCTGGAGATCCTGGAGAAGACGGACCGGACCCTGCACGCGATGATCTGCGACGTGGCCCTCCAGAAAATGAGCGCCCGCGAGCTGGTCGAGGCTGTCCGGCGACGTTTCCCCGAGCTTGGCGTGCTGTACGTCTCCGGCTATCCGGAGGACATGGTGCTCGACCGCGGCTGGATCCAGGAAGGCCAGCGTTTCCTGTCCAAGCCCTTCACCGGCGCCCAGTTGCTTGAAGCTGTGCGGTCATTGCACAGGTAGAGGTCGCAGGGCGACGATGTGATCGATCCGGAGCGACCAGATCCTCCCCCGCTGCCGGTGGTCCCGAAGTTCCACATAGTTGTGCTGGCCATGACGGTATCCGCACTCCAGCGTGCCCGGAAAGATCGAGGTGCGCCCGTCCTTGCGGTAATGGATCTCCACGTCGGAGTGCGACAGCAGCGCAGGACGCAGCAGGATCAGGTGTGGTGGCAGGCCCTGCAGGGGACGCGCAGAGGTTCCCATCCGCGACAGGTTCGACACGCGGCAGAGGTCGCCGAAGCGTCCGGTGCCGGCGCGCCGCAGGCGCTCGACGAGCAGCAGGAACAGTTCAGCTGTCGACAGCACGTCGGACAGGGCCCGGTGGGCGCGCATCTGGGGAATATTCAGAATTTTGCAGAGCGCTTCGAGACTGTTGCTGTGCTGGGGCTCCAGCACCTGACGGGACAACTGGAGCGTGTCCAGGATGGGCAGCGGCGGGATCCACATGTTGCTGCGGGCCGCCTCGGTTGACAGGATGCTCTCGTCGTACACCGCCGAATGCGCGACCATCACGGCGTTCTCCCACTTCGCGAACAGGTCCGGCAGCACGCGCTCGGCGGTGGGTTGCTCCCTGACCATGGCGTCATTGATGCCGTGCACCTCCGTGGCGTCCGGCGGAATCGCGCATTTCGGAAAGACGAGCTGGTCGTACTGTGCCCCGATCCTGCCGCCCTTCACCTCGACCGTGGCCACCTCCACCATGCGTGACATGGGTCTCGTTCCCAGGGTCTCCGTGTCGACGACCACGAAGCGGACGTCCTCGATGGGGGTGTCGTCCAAGGGCAGGGTTGGCAGGGTTTTCGGGGGCAGCACATAACGGTTCATGACAACATTTACCATAGCCGCAAACAGCCGGCGGCGCAATCGATCATCTTTTTTCACAAACTGTCAGCACCCACAGTTTGAGCCTTGCACCCGCCGGAATCATCCGGTAATGTGTGGCCGGAGTATTGTATTAAGTGAAGGTACGCGTATGACCACCTCCCGAGTAGATCCGCTGATTGGAACCCGACTGGGTGAACGGATGACCCTCATCCAGGAAATCGGCCGGGGGGGCATGGGGACGGTCTACCGGGCCCGGCACGAGATTCTGGAGCGGGATTTCGCGGTCAAGATCCTTCGATCGGACATGCGCCGTGACCCCGTGGTGGTGGAGCGGTTCAAGCGGGAAGCGCGCGCGGCCAGCCGGCTTGAGCACCCCAATGTCGTGTTCATCTCCGACTTCGACCAGTTGCCCGATCGCCGGTTCTACATCGTCATGGAGTTCATCTCCGGAAAGAGCCTTCGCGACCTGCTCAACACCGAGGGGCCGATGGCGGTCAACCGTGTGTGCCAGATTCTTACCCAGATTGCAGACGCGCTCGATTACGCCCATGAGCAGGGTGTCATCCACCGCGACCTCAAGAGCGAGAATATCATCCTGACCAACTCCCGGGGCCGGGAGGTCGCCAAGATCCTCGACTTTGGCCTGGCCAAGCTCGTCTCCGACGCCGTGGACATGCAGAGCATCACCAACCAGGGCCAGATCTTCGGCACTCCCGAGACCATGGCTCCCGAGCAGATCACCGGTGGACCCATCGACAACCGCGTGGACATCTATGCCATGGGGGTGCTCACCTACGAGCTGCTCGTCGGCAAGCCACCCTTCTCCGGCCATATGCTGCAAGTGCTCATGGCCCACAAGAAGCAGGCGCCCCCCAAGCCGTCGGCCGATCGCAAGGATGTTCCGCCGGAGCTCGACGATCTCGTGCTCAAATGCATGGCCAAGGAGCCCTCCGGCCGGTACTCCCGTGCCTCCGAGCTGGTGACGGTCTATCAGAACATCCTGCAACAGTCGGCGGTGGTGGCCAACAGGAAGACGTCTCCTCCGATGGCTCCCCTGCGTCAGGGGGTGTCCTCGGTGCGCATGGAGGCCGCCCTCGACGAGAAGGGCGTGCTTGAGCTTCGCCTGCACGAGAGCGTGCTCGAGGTGGCCGAGCACCTGCGCGACCGCAATCTCGGTTCTGCACGCATCACCCAGGTCCTGGCGACCATCCTCGAGCAGGAGGAGAAGTTGGTGGACCTGCGCAACCAGAAACACCTGCTCCAGACCCAGCTCGACTCCATCGAAGTCTCGGGCCGCGAACGGGCGGCGCGGCTTCGCCACGCCATCATCTCCCTCACCCTCGAGACCAAGGGCAAGATGGAGTCCGGGGAGGCTCCGGCCAAGCTGGCCGAGGATGTCCGGTACCAGATCGTGGAACTGGAGAGGCGTCTGTCCGAGGTCATCACGGATCAGGAACGCTCCGAGAAGGAGCTGGAGAAGCAGCTGGCCCGGCTGGTGCAGGAACTGCAGTCGATTGAGCACGAGATCCGGAAGAACCAGGACGCGCTGTTCGAGTTGATCCAGTCCGCTCGCGGTTCGATCGGCAACTCATCGACGCTGCGCAACGCCTTCGGACAGATCGATGAACTGAGACAGAAAATGGCCCGGTTCCCCAGTTAGCGGACCGGATCGGGAGCCCAAATGCGGTATTGGCGGATCGGCAGCCTGATTTTCTTGACTTTTTTCCTTTTCAGTTGCATGGGAGATCCCCGGCGAGAGGGGGCGTCCAAGGCGTCCGAACCCGTGGATCTGAACGTGCCGGCCCCCACGACCTATTGTGAGAAGACCTGGTCCTGCAGTTATGAGAATCTCGTGCAGGACGAGGCCCGGCGGGCGATGGTGCAGAAGCGCAAGGCCTTCGTCACGGCCTGCGAAGATGCGCTGCGCCGGATGCCCGCTGATCTGGTGAAGAAGTACGAGGGCTGCACCCGCGTTTCCTGCGGGGATGAGCTGCGCAGTTGTCTGCTGCAGAAGGGGCCTGAGCAGGCGCCTGCTGCAGTGAAACCGGAATAAACCCGAACGAGGATTGCTCCATGCGGATTTCCACTCACGGCATCGTTTTCACGGCGGCGTGCGTGTGGCTTGCTCTGCTGCCGCTGACCGGCTGCAAGAAGAAGCACAAGCCCGATTACTCGACGCCCCTGGGCATTGTCAAAAGCTACATCTGGGCCATCGATCACCACGACTGCCCGGTGCTTGAAAAGGTCGTGGCCGGCCGCTTCAAGAGACACCTCGAGAAGCGGGGCAAGGAAGGCTGCTACCGCATCATGAAGGCCTACGGCAAGAGTCGCGGGAAGACCAGGCTTTCGGACGTGCGGGTCGAGAAGGCCGGAGAGCCCACCATCTTCTTCGAGGAGGAGGGCCGCGTCATCGTGGCCATGCCGATTCATCGGCAGGACCGCGAGGAGACAGCCTATTTTGATCTGGAACGCACCGATCGGGGCTGGCAGGGCGTGGGCGAGGATGCC
>PHAZ01000235.1:0-1561 GCA_002841825.1 Deltaproteobacteria bacterium HGW-Deltaproteobacteria-22
GTGCGGACCGTACCGCCGCGCCCGAACCCGCCGGCGTCGAGGGACAGGGCCAGGTCGTTCGGCGAGAGCCCGTGTCCGTCCGCGACGGCGAGCGCTCGCGCTTCGGCGGCACCCAGGCCCGCTTCGAGTGAAGGCGCCACGGCGATCGTGCGCGCCGCCTCGCGGACGACCGCCTGCACGGCGACCTGGGCGTGGACCACGCGACCGGTCATCACGATGCCCGCGACGAGGACGAGCACCACCGGGAGGACGAGCGCCGTCTCGATCAGGGCGCTCCCTCCCTCGGCACCCAGGGCCTCCCGCGCCCGGTTGAGCCGTCTACGGACCGCCACGGAAGCCCTCCCTCCAGACTTCGGCGGAGACCTCGATCGGGACTGACAGGCGGGTCACCCACGGGATGAACAGCGGATATCCCCCGGCCAGCGTCGTGACCACGGCCTCGCCGGCCGTGTCCACCGTCACCACGAACTCCGTGCCCGTCGGCCCGAGGCCAGCCTCCAGGAGCTCACGCGCGCGCAGCGCGCCGTCATGGAGCGTGCGCTGGAGTCCCTGAAGGCGGCCGGCGCCGGGATCACCGAGGTGTCGCTGCCCTCGTCCCGCTATGGCATCGCCATCTATTACCTGCTGGCGACCTCGGAGGCCTCCTCGAACCTGTCCCGCTATGACGGCGTCCGCTACTCGACCCGCGCCCCCGACGCGCAGAACCTCGAGGAACTGTACTCCCGGACCCGCGGCCACGGCTTCGGCCCAGAGGTCAAGCGTCGCATCCTGCTGGGCACCTATGCGCTCTCGGCGGGCTACTACGATGCCTATTACCGCAAGGCGCAGCAGGTGCGTACGCTGATCCGCCGCGAGGTCGCTGCCGCGTTCGAGACCTGCGACCTGCTGTTCGGCCCCACCGTGCCCACGCCGCCGTTCGCCATCGGCGCCCTCGTGGACGACCCGTTGTCGATGTACCTGTCGGACATGTACGCGGTCGTGGCGAACCTCGCCGGCGTGCCGGCCTTGTCGGTCCCGGCCGGTTTTGCGGACGTGGGACCGTCCGCGGCCGACGGAGTCACGGCCGACGGTGTCGGCGCCATGGCCCGACTTCCCGTGGGCATGCAGTTTCTGGCAAAGCCCGGCCATGAGAACACGCTGTTCGCCCTCTCCCGCCTCTGGGAGCGGCTCGCGCCGGATCTGATCACCCGCCTGGCAGCCGACTTTGAAACCGCGGAGGTGACCCCATGAACCCGGCCGTGCTCGACCGCTATAAACCCGTCATCGGACTGGAGGTGCACGCACAGCTCTCCACGGCGACCAAGATGTTCACCGCCGTGCCCTACCGTTTCGGCGTGGAGCCCAACACCCTCATCGATCCGGTCGTGCTGGGCCTTCCCGGCACCCTCCCGGTGGTCAACCGCGAGGCCGTCGCCTTCGCCGTGAAGCTCGCGCTGGCCGTGGGCGGCCGCATCCGCAACGTGTCGCGCTTCGCCCGCAAGCATTACTTCTATCCGGACCTGCCCAAGGGCTACCAGATCAGCCAGTACGACGAACCCTACTGCGAGGGCGGCGTCATCGA
>PHAZ01000235.1:1572-8307 GCA_002841825.1 Deltaproteobacteria bacterium HGW-Deltaproteobacteria-22
CCGCCGCACCGTCGAGTTGACGCGCATCCACATGGAGGAGGACTCCGGAAAGAACATGCACGCCGACGACGGCGCCAACTTCAGCCTCGTCGACTTCAACCGCGCCGGCGTCCCGCTGGTCGAGATCGTCTCCGAGCCCGTGATGCACTCGGCGGCCGAGGCCGTGGCCTACCTCAAGGCGCTGCGACAGATCCTGCGCACGCTGGGCATCTGCGACGGCAACCTCGAGGAGGGCTCGATGCGCTGCGACGCCAACGTGTCGATCCGGCTCCGCGGCACAACAAAACTCGGCACGCGCACCGAGATGAAGAACCTCAACTCCTTCAAGGCCGTCTCCGACGCGATCGAGTATGAGATCGAGCGTCAGGCGGCCGTGCTCGACGACGGGCGCGGTGTGATGCAGGCGACGCTGCTGTGGGATCCCGCCCACGGCCAGACCAAGGTGCTGCGTACCAAGGAAGAGGCTGAGGACTATCGCTACTTCCCCGAGCCGGATCTGCCGCCGCTGGCGATCCCGGCCGAGTGGATCGAGTCCCTGCGCGGCCAGGTTCCCGAGCTGCCGCTGGCCCTCAAGGACCGGCTGATCTCGCAGCACCAGTTGACCCCGTATGACGCGGAGATCTTCATGAACAACCTCGAGGTCGCGCACTACTTCGAGAGCTGCGTGAACCTCGCGGACCAGCCGGGCCTGGCCAAGAAGGTCGCCAACTGGATCCTCACCGAACTGATGGGCACGTTCCGCGACACCGGCAGGATCCCTGTCCGCGCCTGCGACCTGGCCGCCCTGGTGCTGCTCGTCGAGGGTGGCGAACTCACGGGGCGCAACGCCAAGGACATCTTCGCCCGGCTCCTCGCCGGCGAACAGAACCCGCGCGAGCTCGCCGCAAACCTGGGCCTGCTGGGCTCGGTGGCAGCCGACGGTGAGCTGGAGACGCTTTGCCGCAGACTGATCGACGACAACCCCGCGCAGGTCGAGAAGTACCGCAAGGGAAAGACCAACGTCATGGGTTTCTTCGTCGGAGAAGTGATGAAGGCGACCCGCGGCAAGGCTGACGCCGCAGCCGTCACTGAGCTGCTGAAAAACCTGTTGAAGTAAAAAGAGACTACGGAAAAGACCGAGAGGGAGCGATAATAACGGGAGACTGCGGAATAGACAGAGAGTGAGCGGAGAAGACGGATGCGCAGGGTAGACGGGATTTGCGAGGCGGCTGATCATGGAACATCGGTTCATGTCGAGTCTTCCAGTTGCAACACGCCAGCGCATCGCTCTTTTCCGCTGGCCCCCTCCGTCTTCACCGCAGTCTCTTTCTCCGTCTTTTCCGCCGTCTCTTCCTGGAGGATGTGTGATGATCCGACCGTTTTTTCTTGAAAATGGGGAACTTCTCGTTCTCGACCAGCGGCTGCTGCCGCGGGAGGAGCGCTGGCTATGCGTGCGCGACTGCGAGGGCGCCGCCGACGTCATCACGACGATGGCCGTGCGCGGAGCCCCCGCCATCGGCTGTGTGGCCGCCTGGGGCATGGCGTTCGCGGCCCGCGATCTCGCGGCTGTGAATTCTGGCGACGACGTCCGGCGGGAGGCCCTGCGCGAAGCGGGCCGACGGCTGGTGGCCACCCGTCCGACAGCGGTGAACCTGCCCTGGGCCGTGACACGCATGCTCGGCGTGGCCGATGCGACCCCGACCGGGGAGTGGACCGAACGGCTCTCGCGCGAAGCCGCCGCCATCGTCGTGGAGGACCTGTCCTTCTGTCGCGCCATCGGCCGTCACGGGCTGGAGGCGCTTCCCCCGGGCCGGCTCACGGTGCTCACGCACTGCAACGCCGGAGCGCTGGCCACGGCGGGCTACGGCACCGCGCTGGGCGTCATCCGGGCGCTGGCCGGGGAAGGCCGGCTGGCCCGCGTTTACGCCGACGACACGCGACCACGGCAGCAGGGCGCGCGCCTGACGGCCTGGGAGCTGCACCGCGAGGGCCTGCCTGTGACCCTGATCGCCGACACGGTCGCTGGAATGCTCATGCAGCGCCGGGCCATCGACGCCGTCGTGACGGGCGCCGACCGGGTCGCTGCCAACGGCGACTCGGCCAACAAGATCGGCACCTACCAACTGGCGGTCCTGGCCGCTCACCACGGCGTCCCGTTCTTCATCGCGGCACCCACGAGCACCATCGACATGGCCTGCGGCACCGGCGACGACATCGTCATCGAAGAGCGCGACCCCGACGAGGTCCGCCGCATCGACGACGTCCTGGTGGCCCCGGCCGACGTGGACGTGTTCAACCCGGCCTTCGACGTCACCCCCGGCTCCCTGATCACGGCGATCATCACCGAGCGGGGCGTCGTGCGACCCTCCTACCGGGAGAGCCTCGCAAGCATGATGCAAAAATGATGATTTGGGGTTGCAATTTTCTGCGGCCACTTGCATACTCACACACACATCAGGGGTCATGAAGGACCCCTTGAGGAGGCTGTCATGGATGATTTCGAACGCAAAGGTACGGACAAGAGAAAGCAAAGCCTGTATTTTCCCGTGGAAATGCTCGAAGAAATCAAGGCCGAGGCCGCCCGCCAGGATCGCTCCCTGTCATGGATCGTTCAGCGCGCATGGAAAATCGCCCGGGCCGACATCAAGAAGATTCCTTCGATCGACTTCGGCGACGAGGACGACGACGAATAGATCATTTCTGTAGGTGAATTATGGAGACATCCGCCCGCAAGATCGCGGTCATGGGGTCCGGTGCCTGGGGCACTGCACTGGCGCATCTTCTGGCCACCCGCCATCCGAACGTGTACCAGTGGGTGCGCGAAGCCGACGTCGAGTCCGGCATCAACGAACTGCACGAGAACACGCGCTTTCTGCCGGGCATCCAACTGCATCCGGGCATCGTGGCCAGCCGTGATCCCGAGCGCGTGCTCGCCGGCGCTGATTTCGTGGTGAACGTGATTCCCACGCAGTTCATCCGCCCGACCTGGACCGAGATCGGCGTTGACCAGCTCTCCCCGGACGCGATCATCGTCAATGCGAGCAAGGGAATCGAGCAGGAGTCCCTGTTTCTGGTCAGCCAGATCTTCGACGACCTGTTCCCGTCGTGGATTTCATCGCGCTTCTGCGTGCTCTCGGGACCGTCGTTCGCAGAGGAGGTCGTGCGCGGCTTTCCCACCTCCGTGGCCCTGGCAGCCCCCCGCGAGAGCATCGGACGAGAAGTCGCACAGATCCTGCACCTGCCGCACTTCCGCGTGTACACCACCCTCGACCTCATGGGCGTCCAGCTCGGCGGCGCGCTCAAGAACGTGATCGCCATCGCCGCCGGTGCGGTCGACGGCATGGGGCTCGGCAACAACACCCGCGCAGCCGTCATCACCCGGGGGCTGGCCGAGATCGCCCGACTGGGCGCCCGCATGGGGGCCCACACCCAGACCTTCTTCGGGCTATCAGGGCTGGGGGATCTCGTGCTCACCACGACCGGCCAACTGTCGCGCAACCGCACCGTCGGGCTGCGCATCGGCGCAGGCGAGTCCCTTGCGGACATCCTGGACTCCATGGAGAGCGTGGCCGAGGGTGTCCCCACGGCGAAATCGGCATACATGCTGGCCCAGCGCCACCAGGTGGACATGCCCATCACGCAGGCGGTCTACGACGGCCTCTATCTCTCGCAGAAACCACAGGAAGCCCTGTGGAGCATTCTTTCACGCTCGCTCAAGGCCGACGGCGTCTAGGAGCCTGTCGGGAATAACCGGACGCACCACTCCGGTCCGGCTCCCGCGCGCATTTTCTTTTCGATTTCAACTTGACTTTCAGTTCCCCGGAATTACTATTAGCCTCGTCTAACGGAGGTCCTCATGGCTTGGGACTATTCAGAAAAAGTGAAACAACATTACCTGCATCCCCAAAACGTCGGCGTGGTCGATAACGCCAACGCCGTGGGTGAAATCGGCTCCATGGTCTGCGGAGACGCGCTCAAATTGACGCTGAAGATCCAGGAAGGGACCGACGTCATCGAGGACGCGAAGTTCCAGACCTACGGCTGCGGAAGCGCCATCGCCAGTTCCTCGGCCCTGACCGAACTGATCAAGGGCCGCACCCTCGACGAGGCGCTGAAGATCACCAACCAGGATCTGGCCGTCTACCTCGACGGGCTGCCCGAAGAGAAGATGCACTGCTCGGTCATGGGACGCGAGGCGCTCCAGGCGGCGGCGGCCAACTACCGCGGCGAGGCCTTCGTCCACGAGGAGGAGAGCGAGTACCACACCGTGTGCCAGTGCTTCTCCGTGAACAACCTCACCATCGAGCACGCCATCCGCGAGAACAACCTCACTTCGGTCGAACAGGTCACGCACTACACAAAGGCCGGCGGCGCCTGCCGCAACTGTGTACCCGAGATCGAGGCGATCCTGCAGCGCCTGGTCCCTGCGGCGGCGGTCCCCTCCGCCACGGATGAGGCCCCCCCGCCGATGAGCATGTTCCGGCGCATCAAGATCATCGAGGAGACCCTCGAGACCGACATCCGCCCTGCCCTGCACACCGACAGCGGAGGCCTGGAGCTCCTCGACGTCTCCGAGACCGAGATCACCGTACGGTTTCTCGGCCGCTGCGGCTCCTGCGCCCAGTCCGGCTCCACCCTTGACTTCGTCCAGGCGCGCCTGGAAAAGGCCCTGGGCCGGCCCACCATCGTGCGGGAAGTCAAGTAGCACCCGCCCGGGAGGTCTCTCATGTCCATGCCCCTGGTCTATCTAGACAACAACGCCACCACCAGCGTCGCCCCGGAAGTGCTCGAGGCGATGCTGCCGTACCTGCGCGACGCTTACGGCAATCCGTCCAGCATGCATGACTTCGGCGGCCACCTCTCCAAGGTCGTGGACCACGCCCGCGGCCAGCTCGCGGCCCTGATCGGAGCGCACCCCGACGAGATCATCTTCACCTCCTGCGGCACCGAGAGCGACAACACCGCGATTGCCTCGGCGCTGGAGACCCAACCCACCAAACGGCACCTGGTCACCACGAAGGTGGAACATCCGGCGCTGATCAGCCAGATGAACTTCCTTCAGAAGAAGGGCTATGAGGTCACCTTCGTCGAGGTGCGCCCCGATGGCATCTGCGAACCGGAGACCGTGCGCGCGGCGATCCGTCCGGACACCGCCATCGTCAGCGTGATGTGGGCCAACAACGAGACCGGCGTCATCAACCCCATCGCCGAGATCGCCGCAGCCGTCAAGGAAAAGGGCGTCCTGTTCCACACCGACGCCGTGCAGGCCGTGGGCAAGGAGCCCATCGACCTCTCCGTCACGCCCGTGGACATGCTCTCGCTGTCAGGACACAAGCTGCACGCCCCCAAGGGCATCGGCGCCCTCTTCCTGCGGCGCGGCACCCCGTTCCGTCCGTACATCATGGGTGGTCATCAGGAAAACGGCCGGCGCGGCGGCACCTATGCGGTGCCCAACATCGTGGCGCTGGGCGCGGCAGCCGAGCTCGCAGGGGCGCACATGGCCGAGGAGCGACGGCGCGTCACGGCCCTGCGCGATCGCCTCGAGGCGGGCCTGCTCGAGCGCATTCCGGCCGTGCACCGGCTGGGCAACCCCGAACTTCGCCTGTTCAACACCACCGCGGTGTCCTTCGAGTTCATCGAAGGCGAGGCGATCCTGCTGCTGCTGTCCGAAAACGGCGTCTGTGCATCCTCGGGCTCGGCCTGTTCGTCGGGCTCCCTGGAGCCCTCCCACGTGCTGCGCGCCATGGGCCTGCCCTTCGAACTGTGCCACGCGTCGATCCGCTTCTCGTTCTCGCGTTACAACACCGACGCCGACGTCGACCGCGTGCTCGAGGTCACACCCGGCATCATCCGCGAACTGCGCCGCATCAGCCCCTTCACCCCGCCCGAGCTCCTGCGCTGATCAACTCTGATACCGGTTTTTCCTGTGATTTTCAGCAGTTGGCGGTTCGGCCCTCTTGCCATTTGTACCAACAGGTCTATGCTGTAGCAGACGGTGGATTCAACGCCGGTGCCGGGAGTTCCCTGATGAAACAGTTTCTTGCCTTCCTCCCCCTGATCTTGCTCCTGACAGCCTGTCAGCCCGAAAATACCAGCAACAACGACGCCGGAACCGACGCCAACAACACCAACAACGTCGACACGCCGCCGGACTTCATGGAGTTCCCCGCCAAGGTCTCCGAGATTGTTGACGGCGACACCATTTACGTCCGGTACAACGATCAGCGGATCAAGATCCGCTTTCTGGGCGTGAACACGCCGGAGACCTACGGCACGGTCGAGTATTACGGCCCCGAGGCCAAGCAGTACACCCGCGACAAGCTGCCGCTGTCGACCTGGGTGGGCCTGGAGTTCGACAACCCCGCCTGCGGCTCGGCCTCCCCTCCCACCTCCTGCTTTGACATGTACGACCGCCTCCTGGCCTACGTCCGCACCCTGGACAACACGGATCACTGCGCCCAGCTCGTGGTCAACGGGTACGCCCGCGTCTACACGCAGGAGACCTTCGCCCGCAAGACCTACTACCTGCAGTTGCAGGATGAGGCCATCGCCGCCAGCCGTGGCCTCTGGGGCGAATAACCGAGACTACTGAAAAAGCAGAAGAGACTACGGAAAAAACAGATGGGGGAGAAGAAAAGACAGAGGCGTGAGGAACCGCTCCCAGACCGACACGTTTATGTCTTCTCAGCAGTCTCTTCTCTGTCTTCTCAGCAGTCTCTTCTCTGTCTTCTCAGCAGTCTCTTCTCTGTCTTCTCA
>PHAZ01000236.1 GCA_002841825.1 Deltaproteobacteria bacterium HGW-Deltaproteobacteria-22
GCCAACTTCTATCCGATCTCGGTCGGTCCTGCACGCTGGTCAACGGGTACAACGCTTGGGGACAAGATATCTATTCATACGACCTGGTGCAGCGGGTGGAGGAACCATTGGCGATGATGCCAGCTCCCCAGCATCACCCCAACGGATACGATGGAAAAATCTTCTTCTCTAACTCTTATGTCGATTATCAGCCGGGTGCCACTGGAAACCCATGGGCGGGCAACCCCAACGTCTGGGTGCTGGAAAACGGGATCCCGCGGGTGTACAGCACATGGTGCCAACCCGGATACGGTTGCCTGGTAGAAGGAATCTCCAAGGCAGGGAAGATGTTGTTCTTCGAGTATGATCCGGACGCACGGCCCCTGCTGGTACGAATGATGGTCCACGACCTGAACACCCTGGAGACCCGGCTCATCGACGACCAGCATGAAGCGCCCATCGTGGTCGCCATCGGGGATCGGGCGGTGTTCTGGAACTTCGGGCCATGTGGAACTTTCCGGTACTATGACATTGAACGGGACGTCATCGTGGAGAACCCGGCCTACAATGTCGGCGCGGCTCATGCCTGGGGAAAATACATCGCCTGGGACAACTGCTTCCCCTCGGGGTCCTACGTGCTCGATGTGGAAACAGGGGTGGTCCGCATCCTGGACGAGGAGTTGAATTTGGACCCGGAAAACAACAAGATGAGCCTTTTCACCGGGTACGAGAATCTGGTGGCGTTGGTGGACCGCACCCGTGACGTGCCCGAACCGGGAACGGCGACCCATCTGTGGCTATATGATTTGGACACGCGCGTGGAGCGACGGATCACCTCGGAAGCTGCCAGATGGTATTGGAGTTCTTATCCAATCATCAATTGCGAATGGGCCATCGTCACGCTCGCCTACGGAAAAAATGGCACGAACATAGAACACTATCTCAAGGCCGCGCTCAACCTGCAGCAGGCGGGGATACTGGACGAGAACTGTCATCTGATCCCGGGTCCCCCCATCGAGTTTACCCTGGAGGAGTTCATCACCGCTTCCGGGTTCACGCTGGAGGGGTATGACCCGGTTGACAATTAATCGAAGGAAAGGCCGTCATCGACGCCGGCTACGGGCCACTCTGACGAAATGACGGATTCTTACAGCGCGCGGCGGCGAAGGAAGAAACCGGCCAGGCCCAGCATCATCAGGAAGAGGGGGGCGCCGGAGGCGGGGGCGCGGGAGCCGGTGGTGCAGGAGCAGCCGTCGTCGGCCTTCTTGGGGGCCGCGCAGGCGCCGTCGCGGCAGGTGGTGCCGTCCTCGCAGGCCGCGGGCACCAGTTCGGTGCAGCCGGTGGCGGCGTTGAGGGTGCAGGTGGACAGGTTGTCGAAGTCGGCGCACAGGGTCTCGCCGGCGACGCATTCGTCGGTGCAGGGGGCCACGCACGCGCCGTTGACGCAGGTGGTGCCTTCGCTGCAGTCGATGGCCTTCCACTCGAGGCAGCGGTCGCCGTCGAAGGCCTCGGCGCAGACCTGGCGCGCGGCGTTGCCGTCGGCGCAGCGGGTCTCGCCCAGCTCGCAGCCGTCGGTGCAGGCGGCGCGGTCGACGCAGTCATAGTACTCCTCAGAGGCCAGCCAGCCGCAGCCCATGCCATCGGCGGCGCAGTCGTAGGCGGCCAGGTAGCCGTCCTCACACCATACGGACACGTCCCCCTGGCACTCGCCCGCGAAGTCGATCCCGCCGCAGGAGCCGTCGGTGGGGGTACAGATGCCGCCGGTGCAGGAGCGTCCGGTCTCGCAGGCGAAGGCCACCGGATCGATGCACAGGTCGCCGTCGCCGCCCTCGGCGCAGATGAAGCGGTTGTCGTCGTCGACGCAGCCGGTCTCCCAGGGGAGGCAGGCGTCGGTGCAGTCCTCACCGCCGCAGGTGCCGTCGGTGCACTGGGCCGAGGACGGGCAGGGCAGCGCGATGCGCTCGAGGCAGACATCCATGTCGTTGTTGCCGCACACGAAGCGGTCGCCGTTCTCCATGCAGCCGGTCTCGTCGGCGGCGCACTCGTTGGTGCAGTCGTCGCAGAACGGCATGCCGTCACACAGGTAGCCGGGCTCGGTGGCGGCCAGGTACGGCGTGCCCACGGGCTTGCTGCGGGTGGTGCAGTGGATCGCGCCGCCCCACGGCATGATCGCGTCCGACGGGACCGACACGGTGGCGACGCCGGGCAGGGCCGTGTTGAGGACGGCGATGGCGTCGAGCTCGTAGGCGCTGTGCTCGGTGAAGGTCGGCACCAGGTAGGCGTCGTTGAGGCGCAGGCCGTTGGTGTAGGAGCGCCAGATGCGGCCGTAGTAGTCCGAGCCGGGGTTGGGCATGGGGATGCGGTGGACCGTCAGGGAGTCGCCCGCGAAGTTGGTGGCGCCCTCGAGCAGGGCGGCGTTGTCGTCCATGGCGGTCTTGTTGGTGGCGTCCTGGGACTGCAGGAAGGAGCCCACGATGACGTCGGTGGGGGACGCCAGGATGAAGAACATGTCGATGTGGCCGGTGCCCTCGCCCTGCAGCGGGGTCAGCCAGAACATCTTCTGGCAGCCGAAGTAGTCCAGGAAGATCTGGTCGATCTCGCCGGCGGTGTACTTGGTGTTGGACTCGTGCACCATGGTCGTGGAGTAGCAGGTGCCCTGGCCGTCGGAGAAGAAGTTGCCGCCCTCGAAGTTGAGGTCCGGGCGGTAGACGGTCATGCCCAGGAGGTCGCCCATCTTCTCGGGGATGGCGTTGTCGTTGATCCGCTCGAGGTAGTAGTGCGGATCGACGATGGCGACCTGGCCGTCGCCGTTCTTGACGAAGTAGGGTCCGAAGTCCACGGCCCAGATCGAGTCCACGGCCGAGTCGATCTCGTAGGGGGACGTGAACACGTAGTGCGTGGTCCCGTAGAAGTCGATGTAACTGACGCGGGCCAGGGCGGGGGCCGAGAGGTTGGCCTGCAGGATCGCGGCGATGTCGGCCTCGGCGTCGCTGTGCCAGAGCACCACGTCGACGTACACGGTGGCGGCCTCGATGAGATCAATATAATAGTCCCGCTGGGTGTCGTCATACACCAGGTACATGGCGTCGACGGGCTCGAACTCGGCGTACATGGTGAAGCCCGCCGGGGGCGCCACGGTGATGCCGTACAGCTCGGGGTGGGCGGTCATGAAGTCCACCAACTGGGAGTTGGAGTCGCGGGTCAGCTCGGCCGGGGTCTTGAAGGCCGGCAGGTGACGCGGCAGGGTGGCCTTGTTCACCGGGCGCGCGGGGGCGGCGATCGCCGGGGCGGGGGAGGTCGCCAAGGCGGCCAGCGTCAGGATCAGGGAAAGAAGGGTTTTCATGTTGGCTCCTGGGTGATCTTGCGGGCCGGCTCAAACCGAGGCTGCGGCCACAGGGGATCGTTTCTACTCCCGGTCGTGGTTTGTGTCCATACGTGAGTTCAGGCGAACCCGGATTCCTGCGGCAAGTGTGACGGGGGTTACAGTTGCTGCGGGGCGGGGTCCGCGATCCGCACGGGGCGGGAACCCGCAGGCGGAGAACGGATCAGCGGGAGCGGAGCTCCCATGCGCAGCCGGTCCCGGCGCGCCAGGCCGTGTCGGAGATCCGGGAAATGGCGGTGAAGTCCACCTTCCTCACCGGGCCGGCGGGCTTGCCGGTCGCGTCGTATTCCCGGAAGAAGTTGCCGCCGACCATCTCACCGGCGGACAGGGAGATCCGGACCATGAAGCCTCCGCCGGGGCGCCTCTCCAGTTGATATCCTTCGACGTTGAGCCTGGGCGCCGTCTTGGAACACGGGGTGGCCAGCAGCTTGCGCAGCTCGTCGTCGATGATCTCGGCCTTGACCGGACCGGCCGCGGTCTGCATCTCGAGCTGGACGCTGCGGCTGAACCGGCAGTTGTCGGCGGGGGGGCCGGAGGGCTTGGGGTCGTCGACGAAGTGGGTCTTTGCCAGCAGTTTTCCCTGGTCATACAGGACCGAGCGGGTTCGTGTCCAGTAGTAGGTCTGGGTGTTCAGCCGGGCGTTCTCCACGGCCTCGCGGATCCGGTCGCCGACCGGGCTCGAAGCGTACACTGCGGATTTTTCCAGCAGGACGGCGCCGCCCAGGGTCTTCCCGGTCTTCAGGCTCACCGAGCGGAGGAAATAGGTCCACTTCCCCTCCTGTCCCAGGTGGTCGGGGACCCATACCACGTGGAGCTCGTCCCCGGCGCCCCGGAACAGGAAGATCTCGTATTCCCAGCAGCCGGTCTGCGAGCAGATCTTGCCGATGTGGGCGCTGCGGCCGACCTGCTTGAGATCGGGGCCGTAGACGCTCACGGAGATGGTCGAGATCATGAAATCGCCCGTGGTCAGGAAGCGGGACAGGGGGGACAGCCCCGTCCGCGCGGGTGTCACGAGCACCGTCCGCGCCACGATCCTGGAGAGCCCGAGGGCGCCGGTGGCCAGCGGCAGGTCCGGCAGGGACGACGGTCCGGCGGACTCGGCTTCCTCCGGCCGGGTCTTCACCGTGATCACATAGCCGTCGGAGGTGAGCAGGCCCACCTCGTCCTCCCAGAGCTCCTCCTTGACCTTGAGTTCGCCGTTTTCGAAGCGGCGCACCAGGAGGCGGTTCTTCAGTTCCTTCACGACAACACAGTGGTTCCCGCCGCCCTGGAAAATGACCTTTTCGTACTTGCACTCGGGGAGGGAGAACTTCTGCGTGTTCGGGAAATCCCAGGCCAGCGGGACCGCGGCCGGTGGAGGCCCCGCCTTCTGCGGTTCCCTGGGCGCATCAGTTTTGGCGGGTGACCCGTCGGCCGGCTTCATCCCGTCGGCGACGGCCGGCCTGGAGGGTTGAGCCACCGGGGCCTTGTCGGAAGGGGCGGCGGCCTTTTCCGAGCAGCCGAAGATCACGATCACGAACGCAAGAAGACAACGATATTTTTTCATGCATGAAGCGTAGCACTTCCAGGCCGGGCGGCCAAGGGTCTTCACGCGTACCTGACTTCGACGGTCAGGTGGGGCCTGTGGTGGTTTCGACAGGCCCGGGCGCGGAGGTTTTAAGGTCATCCGGGACTGTGGAGGAATAAACGTCCATGAATTGAGGCCGGCCGCTCCCGCGGAACCCGCCGCGCCGCCGCCCGCGGTCTGAGGTTCTCGCCGACGGCGTCGATCCTCCGGAAAACCGTTTCGGGTTGTTGCCGACGGCGTCGACAAGCCGGCGAAACCGTTTCGGGTTGTTGCCGACGGCGTCGATCGGCGGTCGAAACGCCCTTGTTCCGTCTTCTCCGGCCACGGGTACGGAAATATTTCTTCTACCGCCCGACCCGGGGCGGTTGACCGATGGGAGACCCTGGTGGCGCGAAGGTTCTTTCCTGAGGCCGCCGCGCTGGGTGATCTTCGAAACGAAACGCCATATTGCATCTTGACGAAAAAAAGGGCGGTGGGATACTGAGGCATTCACACACGGCATGCGGAAGCCCAATCCCAGACCATCCGCTCGTCCGCGAGGAGGTCATCCATGAAAATACGTACGTTGATTCTGTGGTTCTCCATGCTCCTGCCGCTGGGGGCGCTTTTTGCCTGCGACGACTCGTCGGGCACCGGCGGAAAGTCCCGCTGGGCGGTCACCTACGACGGCAACGGCCACACGTCCGGCGAGGTCCCCGTCGATGAGCGGCGCTACGCCACTTGGGACGAGGTCTTCGTCCGCGCCGGGGTGGGGCTGGCCAGGGAGGGCTTCGTGTTCGGCGGCTGGCTGACCATGGCCTCCGGGACCCTCGAGACCGTGCAGCCCGGGCAGGTCCTGGTCATGGGCGGCGCCGACGTCGTGCTCACGGCCCGCTGGATGCAGACCGTCACCTATGACGGCAACGGCGCCTCCGGCGGGCTCCCGCCCACCGACGACCGCACCTACGAGCCGGGGGACAACGTGACCGTGCCGGGGAACCCGGGCGGGCTGCGCCTCGACGGGGCCTCCTTCGCGGGCTGGTGCGTCAACGCCGACGGGACCGGCGACTCGTACACGACCGGTGACGTCTTCTCCATGGGGGCCCAGAGCGTCGTGCTGTACGCGAGGTGGACGACCAACCCGACCTACCGGATCACCTACCATGGAAACTCGAACACGGGTGGCGTGGTGCCCGCCGACGCGACCGCGTACGAGGCTGGCGCCCTGGTGACGGTGCTGCCCAACTCGGGGAGCCTGGTCAGGGACGGCTACGCGTTGGCCGGGTGGAACGAGCGCACCGACGGAACCGGGTTCACCTACGCCCCCGGGCAGGTGATGGTGATGCCCGCGGCCAACGTGGTGCTGTACGCGAAGTGGACGGCCGATCCGACCTTCACGGTGGCCTACTCCGGCAACGGGAACACCGGCGGCACCGCGCCCGTCGACGGCCTGCACTATGAGACCGGCGACAACGTGCGGGTGGCCGGCAACCCCGGCAACCTCGTGCGCGACGGCCACACCTTCGCGGGCTGGTGCCTCGACCCCGACGGCCTCGGCGCCGTCTACGCCGAAGGGGACCTGATCCCCATGGGGTCCGACGACCTCGTCCTGTTCGCGAAGTGGACGGCCAACCCGACCTTCCGGGTGGTCTACGACGGCAACGGGAACACCGGTGGCAGCGTCCCCGTGGACGCCCTTCACTACGAGACCGGCGACACGGTGCGGGTG
>PHAZ01000237.1 GCA_002841825.1 Deltaproteobacteria bacterium HGW-Deltaproteobacteria-22
GCGCGCCGAGCTTGCCGGCCGCGAGCCCCTCCCTCCCGACGCGGAGGCGGAGCTGGCCGATGAGCTGGCCCGTAAAAATGAGGAGGAACAGGCCGTGACCGGGCAGATGGCCCGCCTTCAGAAGTCCCTCACATGGGTGCGGGAGCTGGCCCGTCTCGAATCCGAGCTCGGCGAGGCCCACCGGCGCGTCGAGGCGCTGGAGCTGGAGGAGAAGGCCTTTGAGCCTGCACGCGTTGGGCTGGCCCGTGCCAAGCGTGCGCTGGAGCTCGATGCCGGCCACGAGCGGATCGTCCTGCTGCAGCAGGCACAGGAGACCGACCGGCAGGCACTGGCGCAGGACCTGGAGCGGCTGCCCATGGTCGAGGACGGCGCCTCCCGCTCCCGGGCGGCCGGGCAGGAGGCCCGCGGGCGGCACGAGGCAGCAGTCGCCATGCTGGAAAAAATGACCCCCGCGTTTCGAAAGGCCCGTGAGCTTGATCTGAGAATCACCGCGCTGAGCCTCTCCGTTGGGAACGCAGGCACCGTGGCCATCGAGGCCGAGGCGAACCTCAACAGGCTTCGGGAGCGCATGGGTCGGGAGGTGGGCACGGCCCATGAACAGCAGCAGGAGCTGGCTCAGGTGCTGGCCCGGATCGAGGCCCACGCCGTCGACGCCAGCCTGCCCGACCAGATGGCCCGATGGACGACCCGTCTTGACCACCTGCGGGAGCAGGACCTGGCGCGCCAAGCCGCGCTGCGGGAACTCGAGGACGGGAAAACCCGTTTGTCGGAGGCCCGGAAGCAGGAAAAGCTGGCCCGCGATCAGTTGGAGAAACGTCTGAAGAAGGCGGCTGCGGCACAGGAGACGCAGATGCGCACGGAAGCCCGGCTCGGGAGCATCCTCTTGGGGCGCACCCTCTCCGGTTGGGCGCGGGAACAGGCGGAGTTGTCCGGAAAAAGCCTCGAGTTGAAGCAGGCCCTGCAGAGGATTTCCCATCTGGATCAGCACCGGGAGCACCTGCACGAAGGGGAACCATGCCCGCTGTGTGGTTCCACGGATCATCCCTACGCCCACTCCCGTCCGACAGGGATTGTGGAGGGGGAGGTCCCCGAGAACACGCCTCGCATTGATGATGCACGACGCCGGCTGCAGGAGGAGATCTCCCAGGTCGACCTCACCCTTGCGGAGCTTGTGCTCCGGCTGCAGGAGGCCAACAGGATCGAGCATGAGCTGGAGACGGACCGCACGACCGAGCGAAAGTGCAGGGAGGAACTCGCAAGTGAGCGGGAGGCTGCACAGGAATTGGTTCACCGTGCGGAGTTGATCGCCCGGGAGCTTGAGGCCCGGGCGCGCGATCATGGACGGCATCAGGAGCGCCTGGCGCAGGACTGGGCCGTGCTGTGTGCAGACCTGGCGGATCTGGGAATCGCGGAGCCCGAACTCGGGCGCCTGGATCCCCTTCTGGAGGACCTGGGCAATCGCAGGGACCGGTGGGGCGCGTTGATGTGGGACAAGGCCAGGCTGGAGGCTGAAATCACGAACCGGCAGGTGTCCCTGCGGCATCTGGGCGAACAGGTGCAGGCTGCCGTGGAGGCGTTGGACGCATGCCGGACCGGTCTGGAGGGCCTGCGACGCGAGCATGCGCAGTTGATCGGGGAACGCGATTCCCTGTTGCCTGATCCGGACGTGGACGGAGCTGAACGCCGGCTTCGGGAGGCCATCGCGACCACCCACATGACGCTGGAATCGGTCCGTGCCGAGGGCGAGGCGGCGGCGCTTGCGGTGGCCGGATCACGGGCCCGCATCGAAGCGGTCCAAGTCCGGATCGCACACAGGGAGATCGAGGTTGCGACCGCACGGGAGGCCTTCCACCACGTGCTCGCCGCCGCCGGTTTCGTCGACCCGGCCGACTACCTTGCCGCGCGCATGTCCGACGTCGGGCGACGGGAGCTGGAGCGGCTGGAATCCGAGTTTGTCCAAAGGCGCACCACCCTGCTGGAGGCGCGCGCCGGGCTCGACGCCCGGTTGGCCGTCCAGCGGGCCCTGGAGGTCACCGACAGGTCCTCAGAAGCGCTGGAACAGGAGATATCCGAGCAGGTGGCCGTACAGAAGGAATGTTTCGAGGCGCTTGGACGCCTGCGCCAGCGGATCGGGGAGAACGACCAACTCAAGCTGCGCCACGCCAGGAAGCTGGAGGAGTTTGAGCACCAGAGGCTGGAGCTGGGCCGATGGGATCAACTTCACGATCTGATTGGAGCGGCCGACGGGAAGAAGTACCGCGTGTTCGCCCAGGGACTGACGCTCGATGTGGTGATCGGTCACGCCAACCGGCAGTTGCGGGAGTTGTCCGACCGCTATCTGCTGGTGCGGGAGAAGGACACCCTGGAGTTGTGCGTGGTCGACGACTACCAGGCCGGGGAGATCCGCTCGACGCGAAACCTGTCCGGTGGCGAGACCTTTCTGGTCAGCCTCGCGCTGGCGTTGGGGCTCGCCCGCATGTCCAGCCGCAACGTCCGCGTCGACTCCCTCTTTCTCGACGAGGGTTTCGGCACGCTCGACGACGAGACGCTGGAGAACGCGCTCGGAATCCTGGCGGGACTACGGCAGGATGGAAAACTGATCGGTGTGATCTCCCACGTGGCCGCCCTGAAGGAGCGCATCGGTGTGCAGATCCGGGTGACACCGGTGCGCGGTGGACGCAGTGAACTGTCCGGACCGGGGTGCCGGTCCGTGAAAGCGAAAGGATGATTGCGATGAAGACGACACTCTGGATGGTGGGTCTATTCCTGTTTGCGGTGTTGGGCTGCGACGACGATCCTGCCAACAACGCCAACAATGTCAACAACGCCAACAACGTCAACAATATCAATAACATCAACAACGCGAACAATCAGATCATCGTCGAGCCAGATGATCCGGGGCCTGCCGACATCACGGTCTTCGTCGATGCCACGGAACCGGAGTTCGCGATCTCCCCGCTGATTTATGGCATGAACATGGGCGGCTCGGACATGCTTCCGAAGACGGGCATTCCCTTCTGGCGCATCGGCGGCAACCGGTGGACGGCGTACAACTGGGAGAACAACGCCTCCAACGCCGGCAGCGACTGGTATTACCAGAACGACGCCTACCTTGGCGGCGGCACCACCCCCGGTGAGGCCGCGGCTGCACGCATGCGGCTGGCGCTGGCTGACGGCGAGACCCACGTGATGGTCACCCTGGCCATGGCCGGCAGGGTCGCCGCGGACTTCGACGGACCCGCGGACGGTGCGGGCACCGACGCCGACTCGGATCGGTTCAAGGACGCCTGTCCCGGGAAGCCGGATGCGTTCACCTATCCGCCGGATCTGAACGATGACTGCGTGTATCAGGACGAGTTCGCACACTGGCTGCTCGGCGAGTTCTCCACCGTTTCCGGCCGCATCGCGTTCTCCCTGGACAACGAGCCTGACCTGTGGGCGGACACGCACAGCGAGATCCATCCCGATGCGGCGACCTACGCCGAGGTGGGCGCCAAAAGCGTCGCGCTGGCCGCAGCGGTGCGGCAGGTGGCCCCGGCCGCCGAGATCTACGGCTACGCAGGCTATGGATACTACGGCTTCGTATCGCTCTCGGGCGCCCCCGACGCCGGCGTTCACGGCGACTTCATCGACTACTTCCTGCAGGTGTTTGCACAGGCTGAGATTGATCACGGTACGCGGCTGCTCGACGTGCTCGACGTGCACTGGTACCCCGAGGCCCGCGGCGGTGGTGAGCGCATCACCTCGGACTCCGACGGTGACGCGATCTGCACGGCCCGCATGCAGGCGCCCAGAAGCCTGTGGGATCCAGGCTATGTCGAGGACTCGTGGATCACCAACGACGTGCTCGGCGGCCCGATCATGCTGCTGCCGTGGTTTTCCAGCCGCATCGCGGCGAACTATCCCGGCACCGGGATCTCCATCTCCGAATACTACTACGGTGGCGGCGCCCACATCTCCGGCGGGATCGCCCAGGCCGACGTGCTGGGCATCTACGGCCGACAGGGCGTGCACGCGGCCAACCTGTGGCACCTCGGCGAGACCGACGACGCCTACATCCTTGCCGCCTTCGACATGTTCCTGGACTTCGACGGAAACGGCGCCCGTTTCGGCGATCGTGGGCTGGTCGTGCAGGTCTCCGACACGGAGACGTTCTCGGCCTACGCCGCCAAGCGCGAGGGCATCGACTACGAGACCACCCTGGTGCTGATCAACAAGCGCGACGTGCCCGTGACCGTCTCGATCCGCGCCCGCGACTATCACCAGTTCGCCTTCGGGCGCGTATGGCAGCTCGGTCCCGAAATCCCCGCACCGGCCGAAGTGGAGACCTTCCAGCTCTCGGGCACCAACGCCGGCATCATCACGCTGCCGGCGACCACGGTCACCACGCTGGTGCTGATGCCCCCGCTGTAGGGGGCTTTAGGTATTCGGTTACAGGGTGGTCTTTCCTCTTGGAACCCCGGGTAGCCTCACAGGCTCGACAACCCGGGGCATCATGTCCGCAACGCCGCACAGGTGCTGCGTAGAGTGGTATTCCGGCGTGTCACCGCGTGTTCCGCTCCCCTTCGGTCTTTTCCGCAGTCTCTTCTTCTGCCTACTGCACCGCGGAGATGGTGACGTCCATCAGCGTCAGGGGCATCCAGGCCTTGATGATCCACATCTGATCGTAGGAGGATACATAGTACTGCGAGGTGTTCACGCCCTCGAGGGCATCGAGCAGCGTCGAGAGGGTGGGGCGGTAGTAGTAGTTGCGTCGCCCAAAGCTCACCGCGAAGAGTCCGTTGGGCTCGCGTGCGATGTGGGAGATGGGGGTGCCGGCGCGCAGGTGGATCATGTAGGCCGACGAGTCGGGCCGCAGTTGGGCCGAGACCGGGCGCGAGAACTGAAAGCCGCCCACGAACCAGGAGTCGTTCAGCAGTTGGCCCACGCGGAAGGAGTACTGGTAATTGTAGTAATACTGGCTCTGGGTGCCCATGCGCTTGGCGGGCACCCAGGCCTTGAAACGCATGTCGTAATCGGACACGACCGAGATCTCGATCCAGTCGGCGCCCTCGGTCTCCTTCTTGAAGAAGGCCTTTTCCAGCAGTTCGGCGACGACCACCTTGGAGTTCTTTCCGGCGTAGAGGGGGCCGGGGCTGCACTCGAAGACGTAGCGGTTCCAGCGGCTGTTGTAACGGTAGTTCGGGTTGGTGTTGTTCTCGAACTTGACACCGATGCGGGCTGTGGGCACCCAGACGCGGATGGGCGTCTGATGGTGGACGGTCACCTCCGTGAGCTCGCCGGAGACCTTGCCGGGGAACACGATGACGCCCTGGTTGACCAGCCCCCGGGCCTCGGCGTCTTTGGCCGAAGCGAAGAAGAGCGTGTTGGCGTTGATGATGAAGGCTGCGCTCTTCTGGGGAATCCAGCCCTCGAGCACGAAGGGCTTCAGCACGGCGATCCGGAGCCAGCCCTGGCGCGTCTCCAGGATATGGGCCGACAGGCCGCGGGGCACCTGCAGCAGCACCTTGCCGTTGGGTGCATCATGGATGTCACAGCCCGCGTTGACGTTGGAATAGGAGGAGATCATGGGCACCAGGATGCGCACCGGTTTTCCTGCGGCGGCCTTTTCGATGCGGGTGATCTCGGTGGTCTGGGTGTTCAGGAGCGTGACTAGCAGCCAGAGCAGATGCATGGGCCTATGACCTCACGTGGAAGTTCCCTGAGTGACGGACGACGCCCTCGAGCGGGTCCACGAGAAAGAAGCGGCCCCAGAAGGAGGGGCCGTCGCAGAAGGTCAGCACGCGGACATCGATGGTCCAACTGATCTGGCTGGAGACACACGGCGGCACCCACATCACGATGCGGGCCGGTCCGCAGCTCTGCTTGCGGGTGGAGAGCACTTCCTGGTATTGCGGGTCCCGTTCGAGCACCTGCATCACCCGCTCCCGCTCCAGATCCTGGAACGACTGCTTCCAGGCCGAGAGGAACTCGATCTTGCGTACCTCGCCTTCGAGGTTGAGGTGCAGCAGGTAGCTCTCGTCGGCGGGGATGTCCTCGAAGTCATGGACGTCGAACTCGGGCCACTCGTTGCGGGGGGCGATTTCCAGTCTGCGCGCCTGGATTTCACGCTGTGCCAGGGAGAAACTGTCGGGTGTGTGGAAGCCCAGCACGCGCGCGAACAGTTTGCGCGAGGGCAGCTTGTGGTCCCAGTCGATGATGACCGTCAACTGGTGGTATTCCTTTTCGGGAAACGGCAGGAAGTTCGGGAAGGAGGCCATCCTGGCCTCCAGGTCGAAAGTGGGCAGGGTCTGATACAGCAACCGCGGATGGATCACGATATTCTTTTTACTTTTCGCTATCAAAGCAGCCTGCATGAACACTCCGGGCGGCATCGTAACGCAAAATCAGGTTTGACTCAACGGATTACCAGGCAGGAATGATGGTGGGGGTGCCCACCAGGGGCAGGATCGGGACACGCAACTGAAGACTGGCGCGCTGGTCATGCTGGAAATACAGGGTGATGCCGCGCGGCATCGTGTCGTCGGTGTAGCCGATCATCGTGCCGTCGGGCTCGAAGTAGAAGCGGTGGGTCACGCCGGTATCCACGGCCGTGAAGGTCTCCGCCGGGATGCTCCGGATCACGGCGGCC
>PHAZ01000238.1:0-3433 GCA_002841825.1 Deltaproteobacteria bacterium HGW-Deltaproteobacteria-22
GTTCATGCTCTCGACGACGGCCGCGTCGTTGCCGCTGCGGTACAGGCGCTTGTGGTCATGGGTCGACCCGTGCAGCGCCAGGGTGTGGCCCTCGGCCTTCATCCGCTTCAGCAGGGCGACGTTCACCTTCATGTTCGGCGCCAGCATGAAGAACGTGGCCTTGTATTCGTGCTTCTTCAGCGCGTCGAGGATCCCTCCGGTGACCTTGCGGTTGGGGCCGTCGTCGAAGGTCAGCCGGATCACCTTCTTCTTGAGGTCGGCGACCCCCGTGGGCGGGGCGGGGGTCCTGGCGGCTTCGGCCTTCAGGAGGCCCTCGCTCGGATCCCACTTCTCGATGTCCGTAAGATAGAAGCGGTTCTCCGCGGCCACGTACTCCAGGGTGTATTCCCAGTGGAAACGGGCGGTCCGGGTCTGTTGGTTGTCGATGGTGAAGGTCTCCGACGTGAAGGCGCGGAACTCGCAGTCGCGCACCCCGTCGATCACGGGCTGCAGCGTCATGACCCGGTAGTCGTTGAGCTGGACCCGGATGTTCTTCTTCTCGTAGTGCTTCAGCAGCTTCTCCTGGGTCCGGTAGAAACTGTTGGGGTTGTCGTCCCGGAGCAGATACGGACTGATCCTTCCGAAGTCGCGGGAGTTGACGGCCTCGGTGAAGAAGGAGACGTATCCCTCCACCGCCTGCCGCGCCAGGGCCTCCAGTTGCTTCCCGGTGAGGATGGTCTTGTGGAACGCCCCCCACAGTTCCCCCGAGGTGTTCAGGACCGACGCCAGCTCCCCCCACGGGATGCTCAGGTGATGCTCGACCGGCTCTCCGGTTGGCGCGGATCCATTCCGGAGAACCAGCCGCAGCGCGGTCCTGCCGATCCGGAAGGAGAGGTTGCCCGGCGGGCCCGCCAGGGCGGTCAGCGCGGCCGGGCTCAACTGGCCGGCGTCGATCTTCTCCTGGAGCCACTTCCGCAGGGCCGTCCGGAAGGCGGCGTCATCGTTCACGAGGTCGCCCAGGGCGTACTCTTTGCCGCTGGCGAGGTTGAGGTGCAGGTGGTGATGGGACACCGGCAGGTGCTCGCCCGAGGCGCCGGCCAGGGACTTGCGCGTGATGAGCAGCAGCCGGTCGTTGACCTCCAGTTCGAAGTCCGTCTCACCGCCTGCGTCGGCAGGGAACGCCGCCCGAATCTTCTCGTTGAGGATCTTCCGCACGCCCTCGTCGGGATGGGTCTTCACGACCGGGTTCGTGACCCGGCCGCGGGTCTCCTTCGTGAAGGTGATCAGGCTGTCGGCCTTTTTCTTCGGCGGCACCTCCGCGGAGGGTGGACCGTCGGGGGCGGGCCCGGACTTATTGCCGCACCCGGCGCCGAGCATCAGAAGCACGAGAAGGAGAGTCAGGATCCGTTCCATCGCACGAGGAGCGCAGGCCATCACGGTCACGGCGCCACCTTCAGCGCCTGAATCGCCGCCGCAGCCGCATCCTGGACGGTCGGATTCGGATCATCGAGCAACGGTTGCAGGTCAATGATCAAGGACGCATCCCCGATCTTCTCCAGGGCGGAGATGACCTTCCAGCGAACCTGATAGGACTCGTGCTTCAATCCGCGCCGAAGCGCCGGGAGCGCGATCGTGCCAAGCGAGACGAACGCGCTCTGCACTTCAAGGTTGAAAACCGCCGCATCCGGGTCGTCCTTTGGATCGCTCCACAACTGCGCCAGCGTGTCTGCGGATCGAGCATCGCGGATTCGCCCCAGCGCTTCTGCCGCCCGCCCCAGCACCTGGATCGCGCCGGCGTCCCCCAGCGCCCCGAGGGCGACCACCGCGGATTCACGGAGGTCATCCTCGGGTTCGGACTGCGCCGCCTTCTGCAGCTGCTCGAGGGCCCCACTGCCGCTGGCCTCGCGGAGAGAATCCAGCGCCTTTCTGCGCTGGTCCTCGCTCCCATTCAAGTCGTACTTGATATTTCCGGCGGCTTGGGCCGGGGGCTCACCGGATTCCCCGGTGGTTTTTTTCTTCCCACAACCGGCCGTGGTTGCACAGGACGTCGACAAGATGAGAACCCACAGTATTCTTTTCATGGAAAACCCCCTATGGACGGGAACAATCCCGGGCAATGTAACAACCAGGATTTTTGATGTCAACGTGTTGGTCGGCCGCAGACAGGCAAACTTGGCGAGATCGCAGTCGCGTTGACGGCGGAGGCTTTCTCATGGATAGTCGGGGTTGAAAGAGGTCGCACCCATGAAACACCCGCTGCTCGCCTTGTCCCTGCTCGTCCTGTCCCTGCTGCTCTTCTCCTGCGATGACACATCCACCAAAAACACCTGCACCCCCGAGTGCGGCGCCCGCGTGTGCGGCGACGACGGCTGCGGCGGCGCCTGCGGCCAGTGCTCCGACGAGACCGCCTGCGTGGACGGGGCCTGCGTGCAGCAGGACTGCGAGGCGGGCTGCACCGACGGGTGTCCCCAGGGCTGCTTCGACTTTGGCGACTGCACGGACTCCGCGGCCGGCCTGACCCTCATCGCCAACGTCCACACCGTGGGCGTCACCTACGATTCGTCGCAGACGCAGGCGGCCCGCGTGTTCTACCGTGGACCAGGCGCCCAGACCTGGTCTTCGGCCCCGCAGGCGGTGGTCATCCCCGACGGCCGCCATGCCACCTCGCTGTTCTCGCTCTCGCCCGACACCCGCTACGAGGTCCTGGTCCTCTCCGGGGACGACCGGGCCTGCGGCGAGGCCACGACGCTGCCGCTGACCCCGGTCAACGAGACCGTCGCCACCCTGTACGTGGATCAGGCCAACCCCCAGGACGGCGACGGCACCGAGGGCAACCCGTACCAGACGATCACCGCGGCCGTGGCCGTGGCCGCCGCCGGGACCGACATTCGCGTGGCCGCCGGCGTCTACCACGAGGAGGTCGCCGTGAACGTCTCCGGGCAGGAGGGGCGCTATGTGCGTCTCCTCGGTGACGAGGGTGCGATCCTCGACGGCAGCAATCCCGAGGTCGCCGCCGACGGCCTGGTCTGGACCGAGGTCTCCGCCGGCATTTACTCCGCTCCCTGGGCCGGCGATCCGCGCTACGTCCTGCGGGACGGGCAGCGCCTGTACCACTTCACCTCCATGGCCGGGCTCGTAGCCGGGCTCGGCGACGACGACGTGCCCATGGAGGAGGGTTTTTACGTGGAGAACGGTGCGCTGACCGTGCGCAGCCTGACGGACCCGGACTCCCACACCTGGCAGGTCCCCGATCGGACCGTGGCCGTGGCCCTCGACGGCGTGGAGTACGTCTGGATCGAGGGCTTCACCATCCGCTACTACGGCGAGGGCGACTATCCCAAGGGCGTCGACGTCCGGGACTCCAGCCACGTGGTGGTGCGCGGCAACCGCATCCACGACATCATGTCCCCGGTGTGGATCCGGCGCGCCAGCTCCTTCAACCGCGTCGAGGACA
>PHAZ01000238.1:3670-10268 GCA_002841825.1 Deltaproteobacteria bacterium HGW-Deltaproteobacteria-22
CCGCCGGCCCGGTGTGGGTCGTGCGCAACCGCTTCGCCGACTACGACGCCTCGGCGTTCAAGTTCTCCAACGACTCCTCGGGCCGCGTCTGGATCTTCCACAACACCTGCTGGACGGACCGGCCCGATCAGAACGGCCTCAACGTCTCGGGGTACTTCGAGAACATGGTGTGGCGCAACAACATCATCCGCGGCACGCGCTACGCCTTCGAGATGAGTCAGGCCGCCGGCCCCAACGACCTGGACTGGAACAACTATTTCACCACCCGCGGCGCCCCCGTGGTCAAGTGGAGCGACGTCCGCTACGACACCGTCGCGGCCTGGTGCGAAGCCACCGGCCTGGAGTGCCACGGCCACGACGCGGAGCCCGGCCTCGCGTCCCCCGCCACCGGCGACTTCTCCCTGGCCCCCGGCAGTCCCAACGCCGACCGCAGCGTGCGCCTCTACGGCATCAATGACGCCTTCCTCGGCGCCGCCCCGGACCTGGGCTACGTGGAATCCTGGTAACGGGGGAACGGGTTGCGGTGACACTGTTACGGGTTTGTCGAACTGCGCCAACTGTTGGTTGAGCCGCACCCATGTTCGCGGCAACTCGACTCACGGTTCCAGCAACTCGACCACCGTTTGCTCCAACTCAACCACCGGATCCACAAACGCGACCGCCGGTTTCTGCAACTCAACCACCGGATGCTCCCGACTTTTTCCCGAATGGAAAAACTCGACCACGGAATGCTCCGGACTTTTTCCCAGATGCTCCAGCTCGACCACGGAATCCTGCACCTCGACCACCAGAAGCTCCGGATTATTTCCCGGATCCGGCAACTTGACCACCGGATGCTGCGGACTTGTTCCCGAATGCTCCAAGCGGTTCCAAGAATCCTGCAGCTCTATCATGGAATTCTCCGCTCCGGCTCACGGCTTCTCCAGCCAGACTAACAGCGCGGCCAGCCCGGCCACCGGCGCCGCTGCCCCAGCCCACAGCACTGCTAACGCGTCTCAGGCATGAATCGGCGAAACCATAGGTTTTAATTATTGGGAGCTCCACATCTTCAACTTTTCCCACTTGACGAAATATACCCCACGCCCTATTGTCAATTATTAGACTGCCACCCACTTTCCACAGGATGGCCATTACTTCGACCCTCCGAGGACTGAGCCGATGAACACTGAGGTCTTTGAAGTGCAGACAACTACCAAGGCGGCGACCATGGCTGAGGTCAGTGACATCATCATCCATGAGAAGGATACAGTCAGGCTCATCTTCCGGCCTAAACTCGTCGAAAATCCTAGCCTGCCCGACGCTGGGGTCGATGGGAGGCTACTGTACCAAAAAAAGCCGAAGGACTCGGAGTGGGTAGACGTCGACCCGAAGAAATTGAGCACCCTCAAGATTGGTGAGCAAGTAGCAATCCCCCTCTCCAGTGCCGATCTTGCCAAACTCCGGGATGCGTTGAACAATCTTCAATACCTAAAGGACATGTTTGGAATCCCAGCCAAGGATACCCATTTCTTTGGCATTCAGCGAAACGACCATCTAACACAACAGTTTTTTAAAGTTCCTCCGACTCAAATCATCTTGCCATTGTCGGGTGAGGCCACCGGACTTGCAGAAGCACTTTCGTTGATCTTTCAGAGTGATGACCCTGCGGCCCTTTTAAACGCCACGGCCTCACTTTCTCCCGACCAACTCACAAAGCTCCAGTATCGAATTGGGCTGTCTCAGATGGAGAGACTCATCCAAGACTGGGACTCAATATCAGCCGACGAGGGTGAGTCTAGCTGGCAGGAGTTATTCGAAAAATACCCGTTCGTTTTGGAACAGGTCTTTCACGTTCCAGCGGTTGTGATTGGTACGAAGGCATACATGGGTGGTCAGCGAATCGATAGGCACGGTGCCAAATTCCTTGATTTCTTATTGGAGAACCCCGCGACCCATCGCCCTGTTTTGGTCGAGATCAAGACACCGGGAACGGAACTCCTTCATGGAAATTCCCCCTATCGGGGAAATGCCTGGGGTCCTGGGCACGAGTTGGCCGGTTCCATGGTTCAGGTCCTCACCTACCGCGATACACTCATGGAGGAGATGAAGACGGTTGCTGAAGACAAGCCAGACCTGCTCCGGCGCGCACTTCCGCTTTGTGCGGTCATCATCGGCTCGACTTCACAACTCGATTCTGCGGACAAGCGGCGCTCCTTCGAACTGGCCCGGTCTCGCCCGGACGTTTCTGTTCTCACCTTCGATGAGTTGCGAACTCGATTGGAGAACCTTCGGTCGGTTTTAGCACACGTTCATGCGCCAGTTACAGAGGAAGACGCGTGATTATTATTGCACTGAGCATTCATCGAGAGACCGTACCGTTTTTTAGTCGCGGTTTCTCGAGTTGCAAAAAGAGAGTTCAGCATGCTGTACCATGAGCTTGATTTAATACAGAACACACCCGAGTGGGAAGATTGGCGTTTTGCAGGAATTGGCGCATCCGATGCCCCCTCCATCATGGGAGAAAACAATTTCAAATCGTCTGGCAAGCTCTTGTACGAAAAACTGAATCGGATCAACCCGCCTCTGAATGAAAAGATGGTGTTGGGCTCCAGACTGGAAGGAACCGCCCGTGAAAAATACGCGCAAAAATATGGTGTCGAATTGGCGCCGCTGTGCGTCCAGTCAGTAGAATATCCCTGGCTTCGAGCGAGCCTGGATGCGATCACGCCATCCCGCGACCATCTGGTGGAAATCAAGTGCGGTGAGTCTGCATATGCTCAAGCTAAAAAGGGAAAAGTGCCGGATTACTATTTTGGACAGCTTCAGCATCAACTTCAACTCACCGGACTGCAGGAAATTCATTACTGGTGTTACCTGCCAGACCAGCCAGGAATCAGGATCGTTGTAAAGCATGACGAAAGATACATTCTAAGATTATTTGAAGCAGAGATGGCCTTTTACAAACGAATGAGCGCACCCCTGAATTCTCGTGCGCAACTTCAATTTGAACTCTAACGTCAACGGAGTGAGAGGACCCATGGCAGTTGACAAGAGCATCATCGACCAACAAATCGCGAATCTGGGTGATTTTGACCAATGGTTCACGAAAAAGGAGCGAAATCACCTTCACGAAGTCTTGGCGCCGGGGGAGACCATCCATGCCATGACGAGTGGATTTCTGGACGGCAACACATGGCTGGTCACAGTGACCGACAGGCGTGTCCTGTTTCTCGATAAGGGAATGATTTTCGGTCTCAAGCAGATGGAAATGCCGCTTTCCCAAATCAGCGCCATTGCGCACAAGACCGGGCTGTTGTTCGGAAAGATTGAGGTGTCCACGGCCGGCGGCACCAAACTCATTGACATGATCGAGAAGAAGGACGTGACGAAGGTCGCACAGATCATCTCGGATCTCGTGAACCGAACCAGGAATGGGCAGTTGGCGCCGAATCAGTCCTCTGGTGCAACGGACGTGGCTTCTCAACTGGAGCGGCTCGCGGCACTCAAGAATCAGGGAATTCTGACCGAAGCGGAGTTTCAGCAGCAGAAGGCCAAACTGCTTTCCCAGTAGCGACCAGTTGCAATATAGACAAGCTATTGCGCCCCCTGTTCCTCGTGGGGATTGAAGATGTGATACTCTGTCGACCGAAGGAGTGCAGGCGACATGAACTTTCTGGATCTGGCGAAGAGTCGATGCACGACTCGCGGCTTTCTCTCAGAGCCGCTGGCGGCGGACGATCTCGATTACGTGCTCCAGGCCGGCCGGGTGGCGCCCAGCGCGTGCAACCGGCAGCCGCAGCGCATTGTGGTGGTGCAGAGGCCCGAGAACCTCCGGAAGGTGGAGAAGGCGTATTCGACCTTCGGCGCGCCCTGCGTGCTGATCGTCTGCCAGGACCAGTCCGACCCGCTGGTGAGACCCTGGGATCAGAAAGGCTCCGGCGATCTGGACATCGGGATCGTGTGCGACCACATGCTGCTGGCTGCCCGGGAGCGGAACCTGGGAAGCGTCATGGTGGGGCTCTTCGACCCGGACATCATCCGCGCCGGGTTCGACATCCCCCCGGAGATCGTACCGACGGCGTTGATCCTGCTGGGGGTTCCGCGAGACGGGTTCCTGAGCCCGGACCGCCACGCGACCGAGCGGCGACCCCTGGCGCAGACCGTCTGTTTTGAAACCTGTGCGGAGCCGCCATAGACGCCGAAGTGAAAGGCTGCTAAGGAATTACACCATGAAACGCGGTGATGGTTTCCGGCTTTCTTCAAACGATCCACGAAGCCATTGTATGCGGACCCCAGCGACGTTTTCCGCTCTGGTGCGGATCCGTTTCAACGTCGGTTAGGCGGACGGGAGGCGAAAACAGATGCCCCTCAGGATCAAGCCCAGACAGAAGCTGGTGCCTGGTGTACTGGCAGCGGAACTGATGGCTCCGTGCGGCATGGACTGTGGTCTGTGCATGGCTTTCGTGCGAGACAAGAACGGGTGCCTCGGATGTCGCGCGGGAGACGAAGGCAAGGCCAAGTCATGCCTGGCGTGCTCGATCCGCAACTGTGAAGTGATCCGCTCGGCAGAGGCCCACTTCTGCAGCGACGAGTGTGGGAGATTCCCGTGCCCGCGGCTCAAGCGGCTCGATGCTCGGTATCGGCAGAAGTACCGGATGAGCATGCTCGAGAACCTGAGGGCGATCCAACACGAGGGGGTCGATGCGTTCGTCGCCTCAGAACGGGAGCGCTGGGTGTGTCCGGAGTGCGGTGGTCTGCAGTGCGTGCACATCCCGGAGTGCGTCTATTGCGGTCATACCTGATAGGTCCTGGTTGACCAGGGTGGGGCTCTTCGACCCGGACATCATCCACGCCGGGTTCGACATCCCCCCGGAGATGGCACCGTCGGTATCGAGATCAAGGCGCTCCCGGTGCCTCCCGGCGTAGCCGGTGACACCGGGAATCTGTGCGGGCCTCGTGGGAGGCGATGCAGCAGGCGCAATGCCCGTGCCGGATCATGCACTGTCCCCCGAGGATGGTGAACAGCCCCCAGAACAGGGGCATGTCCAGAATCTCCAGTTGAGTGGGCGGGCGCTCCAGGAACGGCAGCAGCGCCGCCCCGTGGACCGTCGCCCAGACGCCCGCCACGAGGGCCGCGTGCCCCAGCCACAAGGTCAGCCCGCGGTGGCGGGTCCAGCCGATCTTCCACCCCCACAGCATGAAGAAGGCGCCCACCGCCACTGTGAGCGCCCGGATGGGCTCGTGCGTCAGCGCCAGCTGGGTCAAGCCCAGGAGCAGGACCGCAGAACCGACGAAAAAGGTGATCTTCGCTTTCATGGGAGTCCTTCACCGTGCGCCCCAAGGCCACGGTGCCGTTCAATCTGTTCCCCGTCTGCGCAGCATGCCGGGAACGCCATGATAGATACTAGCGAGGCAAATGGGAATGTCGACAGTTGCTTGGTGAATTTTTGTTGATCCCAGACTTCTGCGTTCAGAACTGTATATTCCGGATCATCGTGGACTGTTCCGGTGAAGGGGGCCCGGTGTTCACCGCGCCGCCAGTTTGAGGGCGAGCAGGGTGTCGAAGGCGGCCAGATCGGCGGGGGTGCGGATCACGGCGGTGGCGCCGCGGATCTTTTTGCCTGCGGAGGCGGCGTAGGACGTTTTCACCGGCTCGGGGAGGTCGACGGCGGCCAGCGCGGCCTCCAGAGTCGACGGCAGGTAGAAGGTCGTGCGGAAACTGCCTCGGTCGGCCGACAACCAGAAGAGCGTCTTCTTCTTCCAGGCGGCGCTCATGAGCCATGCGTTTCCGTCGCGGTAGAATTTCCAGGTGATGACCGCGGCCGGGCAGGTCGCGGCCAGGCGGACGTGCAATTGTTCGTAGGCGGCCTTGGCGGGGCCCAGGACGCCGGCGAGGAACTCATCGTCGGGCGTCACGGTCGGATCCGTGAGCACGGGTTTTGATGGTTTTTCCGGCATGGTCGATCCTCTCTTCAGGTGGCGAAGGCCAGCGCGCGATCCGTGGTCCGATTCCAGGTATGCCGCATACGCCACCAGCGCCTGGCAGGTGAAGAAATGTTGCCTTGATCGAACTACGGCAGATCCCACTGGCGGGCAACAGCGAAAAGCCTCGCATGAAACAAATAAATTACCCAACGTCCCTGAAACTTTCCCCTTGACACGTACCGGATCAGCGATCTAAAAACGCGCACAAATCATCCAAGTCTTCAGTCTCCTGCGGACCGAAGGTGATACCGAACGTAGTTTCCGCGCACGGCCCGATGGGGGGCCGGACGCATCAGGACCTTTTGGGGGCGCGACGACGCCCGGTTTGATGAGAAAGGTGTATCTCGCCATGATTACCCGTGCTGCTTATGACGCAAAGAAGTATCGCAAGGTCGGAGCCCGCTTCCCCTCCGAGAGCATCCAGATGCAGGGCCGGGAGACGGCCGTGCTGTGGAAGGAGAACCTGCCCGTGTTCACCGACTACGGCCAGGGGCAGACCGAACTGACCGCGTTCCTCGACCTCCTCGCCGAGCATGCCGCCGCCATCGTCGCACGTCCGCGGAAACTGACCGAGCGCACCCTCTCGGTGGCCGAGCGCAACGCCACCGTCAACGAGGCCTGGATCTGGAACAAG
>PHAZ01000239.1 GCA_002841825.1 Deltaproteobacteria bacterium HGW-Deltaproteobacteria-22
AAAAAACCGAGCCTTCCGATGGCTAGACTGCTCAATTAGCCTGACCCCGGGACTGCTCAATTACGCTGACCCTTGACAGAAAGCCATTCCCTCCACGTGGACTGCTGAATTTACCCCGGCGACGGACTTTGACTGGTCGCAGGTTCCGCAGTGGGAACAATTGCGCGATTATTACAACTGTGAGGACTTCCGTTAATCACCGCGTTTCGATGGTCGCTTCGGTCAGCGTGCATTGTCCCGCCTGGCAGATCGGCACCACGGATGCCGAAGCCGTCGGATCGGCCGCGATGCGAGGGCAGGTGTCTGGGATGACGTCTTGGTAACGGAGCTCGCGGAACAGCGCCTCGAAGTCACGGTGGACCGCATCGTACCTGGCGCGGCAGAGTTCGGCGCGCACCTTGACACAGTCTTCGTCGCGCGAACAGGTTCGAAGGACCTCCTTGGTGTATCGCCGGTACTCTCGCGGTGCATAGTAGGTCCGGTGCACGTTTTTCAGTTCTTCCTTCGGGATGAACCCCTTCTCATCGATGAGGGCGCAGCGGTCCTCCCGGCAGCGGGGCATCACCTTCCACCCGCAGGTGGGGTCGCGCGACATCATTGTTTGATTAATGTACGATTCCCGCTTTTCCTGATACTCATGGAACATTTGAATGTAGGTCTCCACCTCGTCCCGGTGGATGGCCTCGTTGTATCCATAGAGGGCGCCGCAACTCTTGTAGAAAGAGCGGACCTTGACGCAGTCGTCGTCGCGCTCGCAGGGCAGCACGGTGCCCGGCCACTCCTCGGGGCCCGCCTCCGGTGGTTTGGGGTGCTCTGAGCCGCCCAACGTCGACGAGAGACTGACCAACAGGATAAGGAAGAAGCCGTGTCGCATGAAAGCCTGCCCGTTCGATCAGAACACAGGCGGTATACGACAACAGACACGCTTTATGGGCGAAAGACGCGCGCTGAATTTTCGTTGATTTACCTGAGTGACCCCATGGGGATTCGAACCCCAGTTTACGGCGTGAAAGGCCGCTGTCCTAACCGGTTGAACGATGGGGCCGTACAACATTGGGACCCTCTGGCGGGTCCGGACGTGGCAGCGTGTGTAGCAAAGCCGGGCCTGCGAGTCAAGGAGAAAACGCAGCCTCGCGGAGAAAACGTCCGTTCCTCACTCCCTTCCTTCTCATTTCTCCCGATTCCGTGTGCTCCGTGTGTTCCGTGGTAAAAAACTCTTCTTCTTCTATTCTTCTTATCTGTTCTTTTCTGCCCTTCCTCCGTCTTTTCCGCAGTCTCTTTTTCTTCTTTTCTTCTTCTTATCTGTTCTTTTCCGCCCTTCCCGTAGTGGACCCCGTTCGTCAAGACGCGATTAAGCGGCTTTGAGAGTGATCTTGGCCGCAGCCTCCTTCGGCGTCTGGTAATCCAGCGCCGAGTGGATTCGTTCTTCATTGTACCAGCGGACGTACTCGTTGATTGCGGATCTGGCCTCGGAAAACGTGTCGTAGAGGTTGGGCCAGATTTCCTCCTCCTTGATCGTCCGCATGATTCTTTCCACGTAGGCGTTATCGTCCGGTGCGTTGTAGCCGGTGTACTCGCCGGTGGCACCGCTGGCCCCCAGGTACTCGACAAAGGCCTTCGAGCACGGCTGCGCACCATTGTCGCTGCGCACCTTCAGGGATTGTGCCGCGGCCTTGCTCGTGAGGCCGCGTGCCTCCAGCGCCTGGCGCAGCGCAGCGACCCATTCCTTGGCCCGGCAGCGATGGTCGAGCGTGTACCCCACGATTTCCCGGCTGCAGCAGTCGATGACCACCACGAGAAACAGCGGCATCAGGTTCGACAGTTGAAAACTCGTCATGTCGATTTCCCAATGCTCGTTGAGCTGCGTGGCGTGGACCTTCTCGATGCGCTTCGGCCGCCAGGGACGATGCCACATCTTCGGCCGCGTCAACTTGAGTTCGCGCATCACCTTGAGCACCGTCTTGCGGTTGACGACGAGCTCGAAGCGCTTTTTCAGAAGCGCTCGAATCCGTCGATGCCCAAAGGTCCGGTGTCTTGGTTCGTCGCAGAGGTCCTGGATTCGCTGCCGCAAGGAGGTCTCACCCGAAACCGGACAGACACGACTCAGGTACCCCTCTTTCTTTCGAGGCGCGGAACACCAGCGGGCAACGGTCGACCGCGGCTCCTGAAAGGCTCGGCTGAGCCGATGAATGCTGACTTTGGCATCCTGTCGCATCTGGTTGACTTCCTTCACGGGTTTCTGTTTTTTTTTAAGTACGAGATGGCCAGCGCCTGGTCCCCGGCCAACTGTTCCAGGTCGGCGATGCGCTTCTCCATCTGCGAAACCTTTGGGTCCGGATTTCCGGTCGGTCGCCCGATGCCCTCCCGAAGAATCTCCAGCGCCCGATCCTTCAGTTTGTACGCATAGGTCGAACTGATGTCCCACTTCCGGCAAATCTCTGAGTGGCTCATCTTCCCGGAAATCAAATCCATGGCAATTTCCATCTTCTGCTCATCGGTGAACTTCATGACCTTGGGCATTTCGAACCTCCGCGGAGGAATCTTACTCCTCCCTGTGAGGCGTCTCAACATCCGAGGGGGTCATTATGTCTTCTTCTTCTTTTCTTCTTCTTATCTGTTCTTTTCTGCCCTTCCTCCGTCTTTTCCGCAGTCTCTTCTTCTTCTTTTCTTCTTCTTATCTGTTCTTTTCTGCCCTTCCTCCGTCTTTTCCGCAGTCTCTTCTTCTTCCCTCACAACTGGCGCAGGATCGTGCGCGGCGTGGCCAGCCCGGCGAGCAGGTCGCGCACCGGGCGCTTCAGGCGCGGGTGCACGAGCTCGGGGTCGAGATCGCACAGCGGCACGAGGACGAAGTCGCGCTCGTGCAGGCGCGGATGGGGCAGGACGCAGGCGGGGTCGTCATTTACGCGCGCGCCGAAGAACAAAAGGTCAAGGTCCAGCGTGCGGTCGCCCCAGTGGATGGCGCGGGTGCGGCCGTGGGCAGCCTCGATCTCGAGCAGGTCGCACAGCAGGCGGGCCGGCGCATCGAGGTCAACCTCGAGGGCGACGACCTGGTTGAGGAAGGGGTTCTCGGCGGGCCCCACGGGCGTGGTCTCGTAGACGGGTGAGGCGCGCAGGCTGCCGCGGGCGTAGGGCAGGGCGGCAAGGGCGCGGCGTGCCGAGGCCAGGGTCTCCTCGCGGGGCGGAAGCGAGGTGCCCAGGGCGACGAATGCGGTGGTGCTCATCGCTGGGTCCGCGTGCGCGCCACGGGGCCGATGTAGCGGCGAGAGATGACGATGTTGTCGGCCCATCGGATCATGTCCTGGGGGAAGTCCTCGGTGGTGCGGTGCAGGTTCAGGTGCACCGACGTGGGCAGCAGCCCGGGGATGTCGCGGTAGCGCATGTGGGTGACGCGCGAGATGAGCACGCCGTCCTGCCACAGCCTCGCCTCGCCGTCGGAGAAGCCCGGCGTGTTGAGGTACAGGCCCACCTCGAAGCAGTTCCAGGTGTTGAACTGCAGGTACAGAAACGGCGTGGCGTACACGCTGAAGCGGTAGGGGGAGCCGCCGTCGGCTGCCACGGTGACGTTCATCTCGCCGAGCTCGGCCACGGCGCGGTCGGGGGCGGGATTGTACGAGTACAGGTGGCCGACCCACAGGAAGCCGTCGTTGGCCTCGGGCTTCTGCGAGGGGCCCCATCCCACGAACTGGATGCTGGCGTCGTACCAGTTGGTGCCGTCGCAGCGCGTGGTGTTGTTGGTGCCGTCGGACTCGGAGTAGACGCCGAAGCCCTTCACGCCCACGCCCAGGGCGAGGTCGCGGGGGTGGAACGACGAATCGTACATGAAGCACATGCGCGCGAAGTAGGCGGGCTGTTCGTCGAGGTGGGCCTCGGGGGGCAGCAGGAAGCGGCAGGTGGGGCCGTTGAGGCCCTCGGGCCAGGTATGGCGCGCCGCGTAGCTGCCAGTGTACGCCTGCTCGGTGACGACCTCCACGTTGGCTGCGTAGCGGTCCTCCTCGGTGGGGATGGTGACCGCCCCGGTCTCGAAGTCCTCGGCGGCCAGCACGTACGGGTCGTCGGCGATGCCCACGTCGTCGGGGTAGGCCGAGGCCAGGCCGTAGTTGACGCCCTCGGCCAGTCCCTCGGACCAGAAGTCCGGCGGGGGCGGCGGCGTCTTCTTCGAGCCGTCGTCGCAGGCGAAGAAGCAAGTGGAGAAGAGCAGGCCAAGGATGGTGAGCGGAACGTGGTGGTGCATGCCGCCACTGTAGGAATTCTGCGGCAGCAAATCAAGCTGACGGAAAAAAATGCGGAAAACACGCAACCGGCGGCTCGCGGCTCCGATAATGGGAACAGGCCGGACAAAACACCTCGCCCACGCCCGAAGAGGGCGTCCTCTCCGGCCCAGAAGGAGCGACCCCATAAGTTTCAACATTCCCAACCTGTTTCCGTCCGGATCGTCGGTGTCGTCGCTGGCCTCGGACTTCTTCCCCACCCTTTCCGACGCGCTGTCGGGCCTGTCGGGCAGCGGTGGCACCTCATCGCTGGGCATGCTGGGCCTGCTCGGGCAGCATCCGGGCGTTGCTGCGGCGATGTTCGGCCTGGAGTTGGCCGCGCCGCTGCTCCAAAAGCTGCTCGACAGCCTGCCCGACCTCGGCAAGATGGAGCAGGGCAACGGCGGCAGCGACGGCGTCGGGAACAGGCCCGGCAGCCGGGGCGCGCAGGACACGCAGGCCGAGATTTCGCGCATCCTCAACAGTAACCTGTCCCTGGAGGAGAAGATCATCCTGATCGCCGGACTGGTGTCCGACAGCATCAACGGCCAGCTCGAGGACCTGCTGCAGGAGCAGGGGAAGATGGCCCAGAACATGAACAGTTCGGGCGCCAACGGGCAGCAGGGCGCGAAGATCCAGAACGTCGAGAACCAGATTCAGCTGCTGATGCAGCGGCTCAACCGCATGCAGACTCTGTCATCGAACCTGATGCAGGCGGTGCACACCACCCAGCGCGCCGTGCTGTCGAACATAAGGGTGTAGCCATGACGCGCGAAATCATCCTCGAACAGGCAAATCGGCTTGCCAGCGGCCAGCTTTCGCTGGGACAAGTGCTGGGCGTCCCCGTGGAGCAGGTGCTGGGACTGGCGCGGGTCGTGGGCGGGCTGAAGGCGGCCGGTCGTGACGAAGACGCGGAGGTGTTCCTGGACGGTCTGCTGGCGCTGTACCCGAAGGAGCCTCGGCTGCTTGCGCTGCAGCGCGCGCTGCAGCAGGCGCAAAACTCAATTTGATCTACGGAATGCTTGACCAGAAAGGAATTGACATGACTCCGCAAGAAGCCAAAACGATTCTGGATTTCCTGGCCGACGGGGTGAACCCCGAGACCGGTGAAGTCCTCTCCGGCCAGAACCTCTACAACCAGCCCCGGATCATCCGGGCGCTCTTCCTCGCGTCCAGCGCGCTGGAGGTCCGGACCCGCAAAGAAATGAAAAAGAAGGGCTTGCCCGCGAATGCGGGGAAACCCTGGTCGGAAGAGGAAGACAATCGCCTCCTGGCGGCCTATGACGGTGGCCTGCCAATTCCGGAGCTCGCCGAGGCACATGGGCGGACCCGAAGTGCCATCAGTTCCCGGTTGGTGAAGTTCGGGCGCCTCGAGGAAGACGCAGCGGTCAGCAGGCGGGCCTGACACCCTGTCTCCGACTGCATTGACACAGCAGTGCGTCGTCTCCATACTGCTGACGTTGCGGCGCAGGAGGCTGGCGGCTGTTCGCCACGCACCCGCCGGAAAGGTCTGTAACGCGTGTCCGCACGCAAGGAGAACCCAGAAATGCATATGACCGCCCGAATCCTCCCCGTATTGATGTTCCTCGTGTTCGCCGCTGGTTGCTCCGGCAAGAGCGCCGGCCCCAAGGAAAAGTGGCCTGAGAAGCCCGCCGATGGTGCGCCGCTGGTCATCGAGTTCGTCAAGATCGCCGGACAGGGCGACGACACGCGCGCCGAGCTCAAGGTCTTCAACTTCGAGGACAAGGACGTGATGCGCCTGCACATGACCCTGCACTACCTGGATGCCTCCGGCAAGGAACTGAAGGACTTCCCGTGGTCCGTGCAGGCCAACCCCGTGGTGGGCGCCAAGAAGTCCGCCGTCATCGAGGCTGGCGCGTTCCTGCCCAAGGAGACCGTTTCCGTGAAGGTGGACCTGCGCTCGGTCCAGTTCGACGGCGGCGGCAAATGGGAAGCCGCGAAGAAGACCGAATAACCGACGAACCCATCCTCTTTGAAGACGGTGGAACGCCACCGGGGGTGTTGACCATGAACGTCTTGGCGGTCGTGATTATCGGGCGACAGGGCGACCGGCGAACAGGCGCTCGATGACGGCGGGATCAATGATGACGAAGATGGACTTGGGGGCCGCCAGCGTGACCTTGCCCGGGGCGCCGCGCACCGCGTGCACGAACTTGCGCTGGACCCAGTGGACGTCGCCGCGGCCCTCAGGACGCGCGTCGGAGTAGAACAGCGCGAGCATGGCCGCCTC
>PHAZ01000240.1 GCA_002841825.1 Deltaproteobacteria bacterium HGW-Deltaproteobacteria-22
CCTGCGCCATCTCCGGCGGACCGTTTGCGGGCCACGACGAGGTCCATGACGGCGCCGGAGGCCTGATCCCGGTGGATTTGTTCATCCCCGGCTGCCCCCCGCACCCACTGACCATCCTCGACGGCCTGCTGGCCCTGATCGGAAGAATCGAGTAGGGGCCGTATAAGGATGGTCCGGCGCAGGGAATGGGGGCCTTCCTCCGCCCGGGCGCTGCCCTGCGAAGAGTTGCACCTGCCCCCGTCGGCGCCCTACCGCCATCAATTAAGGTTTGGTCTCTCCCCGGAATCAATGATACAAATAGGGCCGCCAGGGAACCGGAGGTTTTTCAATGCAACTCAAAGTCCTGATCGCGGAAGACGACAAGCACACCCGCACCATCATGGAGCACATCTTCCAGAAGGATCCCGCGTTCAAGGACATGGAGATCGAGCTGCTGCTGGCCCCCGACGGAGAGATGGCCCTGGACCTGTTCAAGCGCAACAGGGTCGACCTGGTCATCTCGGATCTGCTGATGCCCAAGATGGACGGCTTCGCCTTCTGCCGGGCCGTGCGCGAGAGCGACCACGGCAAGGACATCCCCATCGTCATCACCTCGGCGATCTACAAGGAGACCGCCCTGCTGAACCGGCTGCGCGAGGAGCTCGGCGTGGTGTTCTTCCCCAAGCCGTTCCAGGTCCGCGAGTTCACCCACGAAATCCTCGGGCTGCTCAAGCCCGGTGACGCCCTCGAGACCACCGCTGCCCGGCGCACCCGGATCACCATGAGCGGCCCCTTCCAGGGCACCCTGGACGTGCGCCCGCTGCCCACGCTGCTGCTGGACATCTACGACATCGAGGGCACCGGCGTGCTCCTGCTCGAGCAGGGCAAGATGCAGAAGGAGATCTTCTTCCTGTTCGGGCGGCCCATGGGTGCCGAATCCAACATCCGCCACGAGATGCTGGGAAACTACCTGGTCACCAAGAGCGTGATCACCGAGAAGCGGCACCAGGAGCTGCTGGCCCAGGCCAAGAACACCCGCGTGTCCTTCCTGAAGGCGCTGCTCGACTCCAAGGAGTTCGACCAGGAGCTGGTGATGAAATACCACGCCTCGCTGGTGAAGGTCCGCATCGTCAACGCCTTCCGCTGGCACTCGGGCAACTACACGTTCTCCCCGGGCGACACCTTCTCCGAGCGGCTGCCCAAGAGCCCGGTGGATCCGGTGGCCCTGGTGTTCGCCGGCCTCAAGCGCGGCGCCGACCTCGACGAGATCACGCAGAAGGTGCAGAACGACCTTTTCTCGAACCTCAAGTTCAACGAGCGCTACAACACCCTGCGCGAGGAGTTCGTCCGCGTGTTCGGGGACACGGTGCTCGTCCAGCTGGCCCAGACCGGCACCAACATCGCCGACGCGCTGGCCAAGGGCCTGGATCCGATGACCGTCTACACGCAGATCTACGCGCTGCTCGAGACGGGCATGTGTTACTTCGTGAAGGATCCCAACGCCCAGGCGGCGGCCAGCTCCATGCGCATGCCGGTGGTGGACGATCCCCTGAGCATCTCCAACATCCGGAAGGTGCTGTACCAGCCCGAGAGCCCCGATGGTGAGATCTCGGTGGTCGCCGACATGCCCATGCCCTCCTCGGCGCCGGCCGACGACGGCCTGATCCTGGACATCCCCATGGAGGTCGACGACAACGTCAACGAGGACAAGAAGCGCCGGATGCGCGAGTTCTACATGGACATCCGCGAGAAGGACTACTTCCAGCTCCTGGGCCTGTCCCCGCAGGCCTCCAACCAGGAGATCGCGGCGAAGATCGACCAACTGGCACGCGCGTTCTCGATGGCCCAGTTCGCGGACGTGGATCTGGGCTCGGATCACGCCAAGCTCGAGGAGATCCTGGAGTACCTGAAGATCGCGCACCAGACGCTCTCGGATCCCGCCCGCAAGGCCGCCTACATCCAGAAAAACCAGGCCGACCGTCAGAAGGGCGAGTCCATCCTCGACGCCGAGGTGCTGGTCAAGCAGGCCGAGGAGCACCTCGACCACGGGCGCCCGCGGGAGGCCATCCAGCTGCTGGAGAAGGCCCGCCGCATCCAGCCCGACGTCCCCGACTTCCACGCGCTGTATGCCCTCGCCCTGCACCGCGCCCACGAGCCGGAGGAGGCGATCTCCGCGGCGATCTACCATGCCCTCGAGATCGGCCCCGACTGCGCCACGGTCAACCTGTGCGCAGGCTCCATCGCCGAGGGCCAGGCGCGCCTGGACGACGCGATCCGCTTCTTCGAGAAGACCCTCGAGGTGGACCCCGAAAACACCCGCGCCTTCGATGAGCTCGACCGCATCCTGCGCGGCCGCGGCGACTTCCGGATCGTGGAGCGCCTGCACCGCAAGCTGCTGCACCAGTTCGGCAACCGGCGCCCCCAGCGCACGCTCCAGCTGGCGAGATCGCTGGCCAACCTCTACGAGGACTCCCTCAACGACCTCGACAAGGCCCGCGCCGCCTGGGAGATCGTGCACGCCATCGCGCCGCATGATCCCGACGCCGCGGCCGCCATGGAGCGGCTGGCCCGCATGCGCCAGCGCCTCTCCCCCGAGGCCCTGTCCGAGCGGCTGGAGGGCTTCCGCAAGGACATCATGGTGCCCGAGACGCGCACCAACGCCTGCATGGCCGGCTTCAAGATCACGCGGGACTCCGCGCCCGACATGGCCTACCTCTTCGCCGCCGCGCTGGAGACCCTGGGAATCGAGCTGCCCGACGCCCGCGCGTACTACGCCCAGTTCACACCGCCATTTCTGGCCCGCGTGTGGCGCCCTGTGGACGCCGAGATCTGGGAGCTGGCGCAGGACCCCGAGGACTTCCCGTTCGTCGGCAAGATCTTCGAGACCCTGGGGATGCACATCCCTGAGGGCCGCTTCTTCCCGCATACGCCCGAGATCACCAAGATCTTTCCGCCTGCCGAGGTGCCGCCCCTGTGGGACCGCGCGCTGACCTACCTGGCCGCACAGTGTTCGATCCCGCAGCCCCAGCTCGTCATGAACAACGACACGTCCGACGCGTCCCTGATTTATCTCGACACCGCCCCGGCCCTGTACTGCTCCGGGACCGCGCTGGCGAGCCACGACATCCGGCAGATCGCCGCCCTGGCCGCGCCGTTCTGCACCTGCTTCTGGACCGGCCGCGCGCTGCCATTCCTGGCCACCCCGCCCCAACTACTGCTGCTGCTCAAGGTCGTCATCGGCTTCGTCTCCCAGAAGCCCGCCGGCGGTGACCCGGAGAGCCAGCGTCTGCAGCAGCTGCTGCTCGACGCCCCGGACCTGCGCGCCGCGCTGACCCAGACCATCAGCGAGGTCTCCTCCAAGATGGGCAACCTCAACGTGTCCAACTGGATCAAGGCCGTCTACCGCAGTTCCCTCAACGTCGCCCTGCTGCTGACCCAGAACCTGCCCGAACTCTACCGTCGGGCCCCCGAGGACCTCCGCCCCGGCCTGCTGGCCTGGGCGCTGTCTGACCGCCACGCGCAGGCCCGACGCCTGCTGGGCGTCAGCATCGACGTGTAATTTTCCATTAACTCTCTTGATCGTCATGATGGTTCTGCGGTAAGTTGCGGCGAAGTCTGCACGTCACCCCTCTCGCGGCGCCTGCGCCGGAACTGGAGTTGTCATGGAACACGCTGCTGGAAAGAAGGTCCTGCCGGATAACGCGTACCGCGTGCTCAACCCCGGCGAATCGTATGTCCCGATCGTGCCTGCCGCAAAGAGCATCATCGAGATTTCCCCCCGTGTCTTCGCGTACGGCATCGCGCTGAACATCATCTTCACGTTCGCCGCGGCCTACCTCGGCCTGCTCACCGGCAACGTCATCGAGGCGGCCATCCCCATCGCGATCCTGGCCGTGTTCATGGGCAAGACAGTGCACAAGCGGCCCAACACCATCTCCGAAAACGTGATGATTCAGAGCATCGGCGCGGGTTCGGGCGTGGTCGTCGCGGGCGTCGTCTTCACGCTGCCGGCGCTGTACATCAACAAGCTCAGCCCCAACATGCTGCACATCATCATCTCGTCGTCGCTGGGCGGCTTCCTGGGCATCGTGCTGCTGATCCCGCTGCGCCGCTACTTCGTCTCCGAGATGCACGGCCACCTGCCCTTCCCGGAGGCCACCGCCACGACCGAGATCATCGTGCAGGGCGAGTCCCACGGCGCCTCCAAGAGCGGGCTGATCCTGATCATCTCCACCGGCATCGGCGCGCTTTTCGATTTCCTGACCCAGACCGTGCGCCTGTGGAACGCCTCGCTCTCCTCGTCGACCCTGCTGGGCAAGTCCGGCGTGGCGCTGGCCAAGAAGCACCTCACGCTGAAGCTCGACGCGCTGGCTGCCCTCTTCGGCCTGGGCGTCATCATCGGCCTGCGCTACGCCGCAGTCATCGCGGCCGGTTCGCTGCTGTCCTTCCTGGTGCTGATTCCGATGGTGTACTACATCGGCGCCCACACCGACGTCATCATCCCCCACGCCCCGCTCTCCGGCGGCGCCAAGATGCTCATCCGCGACATGGACACCTTCACGCTGTTCAAGGCGTACGTCCAGCCCATCGGCATCGGCACCATCGCGGTCGCGGGCATGATCAGCATCCTCAAGATGTCCCGCATCATCATCGGTTCCTTCAGCCTCGGCTTCAAGGCGCTGGCCGGTGACAAGAACGCCCACCTCAACGTCGAGCGCACCGACCGTGACGTGGATCCCAAGATGGTCCTGCTGGCCGAGGGCGTCCTGATCGTGGCCCTGGGCCTGTTCTACTTCTTCCTGGTGAAGAACATCTCCCAGGCGCTGGTCGCCATGGCCGTCACGTTCGTCTTCGCCTTCCTGTTCACCGCCGTCGCCGCGCGGGCCATCGCCATCGTCGGCACCAACCCGGTGTCGGGCATGACCCTGATCACGCTCATCGTCTCCTCGATCATCCTGATGGCCGCCGGCCTCAAGGGCGATCCCGGGCAGTATCTGGCGCTGGTCATCGGCGCCGCCGTCTGCACCGCCCTTTCGACCGCGGGCGGCTTCATCACCGACCTCAAGATCGGCTACTGGGTGGGCGTCACGCCGCGCACTCAGGAGAAGTTCAAGTTCATCGGCATCATCGTGGCCTCCCTCTCGGTGGGCGTCGCGATGTGGCTGCTGGCCTCCTCCTACGGCTTCGAGAAGACCGCGACCACCCCGAACCCGCTGGCGGCCCCCCAGGGCAAGCTCATGGCCACGATCATGAAGTCGCTGATGTCCGGCGAGTCGCTGCCGTATCTGCTCTACGGCCTCGGCGGCGCCATGGCGCTGATCCTGGAGATGGCCAAGGTGCCCGCGCTGGCCTTTGGCCTGGGCATGTACCTGCCCCTCGAAATCAACCTCGGCGTGCTCGTGGGCGGCTTCGTGGCCTGGCTCATCGGCCGCTCCGGCAAGACCGACCGCATCCGCACCGCCCGCCAGGGCCAGGGCATCCTCCCGGTCAAAAAAACCCTTGTAGGGAAAACTACCGAAAAAAGGAAACCACCAGGTTTTATCCGCAAAACGGGTTTTACTGGAAGCGGAGACCACATCCACCAAATAGTCTTTTTCAATAGGCACAAATGCGCTGTAATTATCGTCGTTGTTCAGGCCCAGGCGCTTCACGGCAAAATCTTTTATCTCCAGCACCTGGAGTAATTTAGCTTTATGCTCCTCGTGAAACAACGGATCAGCCAATAAAGCCTTGATATCCTGGGCCCGCCGCTGATATATCAGGAGGGAATGCCCCTGACGCACAACATAGCACTGGCTGGAAAGCCCCAGCATAAATACTACCAAACCCCACCCGACTAGTCTGCCCCACCCTTTCTTACTCATATCAAGAATGTCCATCAGCCGAACCATAACCCGCCGCGCTTTCGATCAAAACCGGGCTCTTGGCAAAGGTGCCTGAACCCCGGCCAATTTCCCGGCCCCTCAGATCAAAAAGCTCGGCTTCGGCCACAATCAGGCCCGGAGAAAATTGAACCAGCTTTCCCTGGGCACGAAGGAGGCCTTTGGGAACGGAACGCATCAGGTAAACCTGAAAGGAGACGGTCACCAGAAAATACTCCCGCTCCCGGGAAGCAGCAGCAAAATATGCGGCATCATCGAGCATCTTGAAATACACACAGCCGTGTAGCCCCCCGGCAGCGTGCTGAAAAGTCTCTTGCACCTCACACTCAATTAGAGCGGCACCCTTGGAAACGGTGATCTGTGGATCAAAAAAGGCGTTGATGGGGCCCTTTTTGTACATGGCTTCCAGGTTGCGGTAATGCTTTTCGGGTTCCATATCATCGGCCCCTTTTTACTTTGTTGTCAAGCGGTGGATCCGCAAGGTTTTTTTGGCTTTATTGCCGGTTACCCATACCATTTCATCTCGAAAAATAACCGGATCATCTCCACGATTGATGCGCAGC
>PHAZ01000241.1 GCA_002841825.1 Deltaproteobacteria bacterium HGW-Deltaproteobacteria-22
GCGCATGCTGCCCGACGCGAGCCAGACGTGCGTCTGACCGAAGATCTTCTCGTCGCGGCGGACCCAGGCGTTGCCCTGGATCTCGGCGGTTCCGGTCCCGTCCCGGCCGGTGGTCCAGCGGGTCCCGGCGGGCAGCTCGAGCAGCTCGTTGACCGCGATGACGGGCTTTGCGGAGACCAGCAGCAGGAACAGGTTCTTCTTTCCACCGGGCGCAGTCAGCACATACAGCGTGGTGTCCCCGTCGAGGGCCTTGGACTCGACCTCGAACCTGGGGGGCAGCCGCAGCAGGAAGCCGTGGCGGGGACTGGCCGCGACCAGGTGTTTCTCGGTGCGGTAGCCGGCCAGCGGCAACGCCGACATCATCTTCTCCCAGGTGCCGCCCTCGGACCGGGCGCGCTCCCACCAGGAACAGAAATGGGGCTTCATCTGCGGGGCGATGCCCGGATGCAGCATGGCGGAGATCATCTGCCGCACGGCCAGGAAATGGTGCCCCTGCTCGAACAGCCAGAAGGCCAGCGCCATGTCGATGAAACGCGTGGGCTCGTCGGGCCAGGTGATCCAGGTCTGGTCCAGCGGACGGGGAATGATCACGCGCCCCTGGGCATCGGTGGTCCACCGGCGCCCCCGTGAATCGGAGAAGGTGCGGCCGTTGCAGCGGGAGATGGCCATGGCCTGCCGGGCCAGTTTGCCGTCGGACGTCTGCCCGAGCTGGATGCGCAGGTCGTGGGGCTGGCAGTCCGTGTTCGTTGCGGGAGCAGGACCCTTGCCTGGAGGGGTCTGGCAGGCCCCCAGGAGCGCCAGGAGCGCCAGGAGGTGAAATGTCCTGCTCATGGACCCAGACGCTCCAAGGCCTTCGTAGAAGGCCCGTGCTGCGGGTTGATCGACAGTGCCTTCTGGAAGCTGGTCCGGGCGGCGGCTGTCTTGCCGGCCTTCACCTGGACCGCGCCCAGGCGATACCAGTTGGCCGCGGTGGACTGCAGCGACACTAGTTTTGTGTATGCTGACTCAGCCACGGAGACCTGACCCAGCTCGAAGGCCGTCTCCCCGGCGAGCTGCCAGGCGGCCGCGGAACCCGAGGACTTCGCCAGGGACATGGCCATGGCATGAGCCTTGTCGACCTGGCCTGCGTTGTACAATTCCCTCGCCTTGGCCAGATCGCCCCCCGAGGGCGCCGGGTCCGGTTTCGGGTCCGGCTTCGGATCCGGCTTCGGATCCGGATTCGGATTCGGATTCGGATCCGGCTTCATGACGGGCTTCGGGTCCGGTCGCGGATCCACCGGCATTGCAGGTTCCACCGGCATCACAGGTTCCACCGGCATTGCAGGTTCCACCGGAACCACAGGTTCCACCGGCATCGCTGGTTCCACCGGAACCGCAGGTTCCGCAGGCATCCCAGGCTCCACCGGAGCCGCAGGTTCCGCAGGCATCCCAGGCTCCACCGGAGCCGTCGGAACCGTGGCCCCCGGGTCCTGGCTTCGGTAGGACGGCAGCTCGTCCTCCGAGGAGGAGCAGCGGGAGATTCCCCAGATCATCAGGCTGAGTGCGACCAGGCCCACCACGACCACGCCGGCCCACATCCGCCGGGAGCGTGCGCCCTGCTCCAAGCGCAACTTGAGCAGATCCTCCTCGCGGACCAGGAAGGTCTGGCTGGGGGCGCCCAGTGGCAGCGCACCCGAGAGCGCCGGATTCGCATTCTCCGCGGAGACGGCAGGACCGGGCTGCCCCGAAACGGCCGGCCGCACCTGCGGGGCGGGACCGCCCGGGACCGGAGGCGCCACGGGACCGGCCAGCAGTTGTCCACCCGGTAGCGGCATTCCGGCCGGAAATGGAGTTCCGGCCGGAAAAGGAGTTCCGGGCGGCAGGTTCAGCACGCCGCCGCCGGGCATGCGGGCGAGCACCGGAGTCTGGTCGTTTTTCACCGCCGGCTGGAGGTTCAGGTAACTGTTGGTCCCGATGAACACGGGATGCTTCGCGGCTTTCAACGGCTGGACCAGCGGGGCATTCCTCAGTTCCATCATGGCCTCAAGGAACTGCAGCACCGTGCGGTACCGGTCGTTGGGGTTCTTCGCCAGCGCCTTGGCCAACACCGCGTCGAGCCCACGCGGAACGGCGATCGACGAACCCTCGAGCATGGGCAGCGGCGCGTCGAGGTGCTTGCCCATGACCTCGAACACGGTGGCACCGGTATAGGGTGGGTGACCGGCCAGCGCCTGGTACACCATGATGCCCAGCGAGTACAGATCCGCACGACCGTCGACCTTCTGGGCCTTCATCTGCTCGGGAGCCGAATACGTGGGATCCCCGAGCACAAAGCCCACCCCGGAGACGGACGGATCCGATCCGGGATGCACGATCTTGGCCAGGCCGAAGTCAAGGATCTTGACGTAGTCCTTCTGACCTTCGCGCTCGATGAGCATGATGTTGCGTGGGCGCAGATCCCGGTGGATGAAGCCCAGCGCATGGGCCTCCCCGAGGCCGTCGGCGATCTGCGACAGGATCCCCAACAACTCGTCGAGGGTCAGTTTCCTCGCGTTCAGGCGCGCCGCGAAGGTCTCGCCATGGAGCAGCTCCATCGCGATGTAGGGGCTGCCCGTGGGCGTCTGGCCGTAGTCGAACACCTGGATGATGTGCGGGTTGTCCAGGTTCGCGACCGACTGCGCCTCCTTGCGGAACCGCTCGACCGACTTTCCGTCGTGGACCAGCGATCGGTGCAGGACCTTGACGGCCACACGCTTGCCAAGCTGGACGTGACGGGCCAGATAGACCTTCCCGCTGCCGCCCTCGCCGAGCAGCTCCAGCAGCAGGTACCGTTCATCCAGCTTGATGTTGATCTTGGAATCCGGGGTCGCCTGCTTCTGCGGCATGCCGCAGCGCGGACAGAATCGGGCTTCAGTGGGCAGGTTGGTGTTACATCCGATACAGGGCACAGATACCTCGACAGGTCAGACGCCCATAGATATCAGACTTTTCCTCATTTTTCCAAGAAATGTTCAGAATGGGGAGGAGGAGGGAACCGCGGCGGAGGAAAACTACTTCTTGGCTTCTTCGGCCTTGGGCTCTTCGGCCTTGGGCTCTTCGGCCTTGGGTGCTTCGGCCTTGGGCTCTTCGGCGGCCGGGGCGGCGGCGCCCGGGATCATGCCCTTCAGTTTCTCGACGAGACCCTTCACGGTCGCCATGTCGAGGTCGATCTTCACGGTGACGTTGGTGTCCTTGGCGGCGATGATGACCTTGTCGATCAGGGATTCATCGAGGCCCACGGCCTTCAACTGGGCCTTCGCCCCGGGGTTGCCCTTCATGACGGCGGCGAACGCGGCCAGGGACTCGGCGGCCTTGGCGTCCTTGGTGTCCACCTTCACGTCGACCTTCAGACCGTTGGCGATGCCGACCGTGGCATCGACGTCAATGGCCTTCAGGTTCGGGATCATGCCCTTGGCGTTCTTGTTGAACTCATCCATGCTCAGTTCGCGGACGATCACCTTCAGGCACTGCGGGCCACCGGGGAAATAGCCTTCCACGTCACCCTTGCCGATGTTTCCTTCACCAATCTTCAGCTTGGCGACGAATTCCTTCTGCTCGCCCTTGAAGGTCAGGATCTTGTTCTTTTCAACGGCCACGAAATGGGAGACCTCGCCCTCTTTTTCGGTGACTTTGTAGCCCTTGGCGGTGCCGAAGGTCACGTCCTCGATCTTGGTGTCCTTGGCGGAGGTCTTCAGGCAGCCCATCAGTTTCTCGGCTTCCATCGGGACGGTCAGGATGATGGTGGCGTCGTCCTCGGAACCGTTGGTGAAAACGGCGACCTTGGAGATCATGTCCGTCGGGGTCTTGACATCGATGCCCAGGCACTTGGCCAGGGCGGCCTTGTCCATGCTGTCGGAGTCCTTCATGAAGGACACGTTCATCTTCTCGGTCAGGCCGGTCTCCTTCATCAGGGGGCTCTGGGCCATCTTCGCGAGGTCCACGTAAACGGCGATCTTCGGGGTGCCGATTTCGGCCAGCGCGGTCAGCGTCGGGGGCGTCACGGCTTCGGAGGCCGGGTCCACCTTCACTTCGGGCTTGGGATCTTCCTTCATGGCGTCGGGCTGCATCTCGGGCTGCATCTCGGCCATATCGGTTCCCATGGCGGTCGGATCCGCGGCGGGCTTTTCATCTTTCTTCTTGTTGCAGGCCACGACCATCGTCAGGGCGAGCAGGGACGTCATCAGAACGAGAATGGATTTTTTCATGAATGGTACTCCTTTTAGAATGAACCGTGAAAACACGGAATAACTAAAGCCTGCAGGGAAAAAGCCCCTGTTCAGCCACCAATGGTGGGCAAATATCCACTTTTCGAAAAAAGTTGCAAGAAAAATCGCAAAGGAAGGCTACTGTGCAGAATTGGCAGCATTTTCCATAAAATTGCGTGCATCCTGAACCGGATTGGACGTGCAGAAAACCAGAAAAATGCGCTTGAACGGCCGGCAGGACTCGAGAAGCTCCAAATGTTGGAGCTCAGGAATCAGGCGGCTCGGCTGCATACCGCGCACCCGGAAGTAAGCGAAATCGGCGGCTTCAACCGGCGCAGGCGCGACCAGCGGATCCATCACCGGGGTCAGTCCCAGTTCGGCTGAGACCGAGGACACCCGGGCGGGATCCCAGAGCCCGTCGGCCTGCCAGACCAGCCGCAGGTTCTTCCATTTGGCATGACCGGCGAACCGGCCTAGCCGGTCGATGTTCTGCGACGTCGGGCGGAAGGACACCGGCGTCCGGATGAGGACCGTCTGCGCACGGACCAGGCCCGCGGCGCGGTGCAGGTAATGGATCTGCGCCTCCAGCGGCTCCCCGGGCGCGAACCCGCGAAGGTTCGAAGTCTCACCGGCCCCCCCGGCTCCGGTCCACTCGGGGTCCGTGATTGCCTGGGGCACCGCCACGACGAAGCGGGAACCGTCAGGCGCCTTCTCGGCCAGCTTCTTCAGCGTAGCCTCACGGTAGCGGCCGTGCATCATGCGGGTGAGCTCGACCACCTCGTGCTGGGGATCGAACCGGATGATGGCTGACAGGTGTTGTACTCCGACGTGAATATGCATGATCAAATCTCCTCGCATGTTCCAGCATAGACGGATGCCGTCCATTGAGACGTATTTCGACAGGCACCTAAGGCTCGGGCTGGGTCAGTTTGTGGCGCAACTGTTCGAGCGCCGGCACGACGGGAAGCTCCGCGGCTGCGGTGTCCGGGACCGGCAGTGCGCCCACACGGACGGCGACGGGATCCGCACCGGTCGCGTGGCCGGAGATCGCCGCCAGTGCGGCCCCCCAGGTCGCGAACCCGCTCACGTCCAGCGCCGCAGGGTCCTCCTGCCCGGGGTTCTCCGGCACCAGGAGCAGTTCCACGGCGCCTGCGAGTCCGTCCTGACGGCCCCAGGCCCAGACCCGGTTCACGCCGGCCTGGCGTGCAAGGGAGAGGGCGAACAGGACCTGGGACGTCTTCTCGCCCGTGCCGGCGAAGACGGACAGCGCGGCGGGCTCCTCCAGGCGGGACGCCCGGTCGAAAATCTCACGGATCCTGTCCAGCTGGGTCCAGGTGATGTCGGTCGACTCGAACACACGGAAGTGCTCCTCGGAGACGAACACGGGCAGCCCCGGCGGAAGGCGGCGCCGCTGCGCCCGGACCAGCTCGGGGCGCCGTTCCCCGAGCGCCAAGATGGCCAGTGGCGGAAACTCAAGCTCCACCTTCAGCGCCTCCAGGTCGAGCAGCAGCTCCTCGACGCCGGCCTCGTAGGTGGGGACCTCGCGGAACTCGAGGAGCACGGTCTCGAGCTGGTCGAGCACGGTGCGGCAGATCTTCTCGAAACAGGCCGGGGTGCTCGGGGTGTCCCAGCCGGCGATGCGGCAGAACCTGCGCAGGTAGGCCTCCTCCTCGCCGGAAGCCTCGTCGAAGGGCGGCAGGGAGAACCATGTGGAAGCCAGATGGGCAGCGATCGCCAGCTGCGAACTCTGAAGCGGATCGCTGTGGGCCTTGACCAGCCGCAGGGCGAACAGCGTCTGGACGGTGCGCCCATAGGTGACCGGGACCGTGGCGTACCTCACGAAGACGCGCGGCTCCGTCTCGGGAGCCGTGGAGCAGGCTGACAAGAGCCCCGCTTGAAGCACCAGAAAAGGAAGGATCGCCCGAAGCCCGGTCATTTACGTTTCTTGCCGGACTTGCGGTGGCCCGCCTTCTGGGTCGCCGCCTTCTGGGCCGGCACTTCAGGTGCGGTGCCGGGGATCACCGAAGCCGCCGGCAGCTTCCGGTGGATGCTCCAGATCATCCAGGCCACGCCGGCAAGGAATAGCGGGATCGACAGCAGCTGGCCCATGGTCAGGCCGCCGACCTCCTTGATATCCCCCTGGAATTCCTTGAAGAACTCCACGATGAAGCGGGCCATGAAGTACAGCGTCAG
>PHAZ01000242.1 GCA_002841825.1 Deltaproteobacteria bacterium HGW-Deltaproteobacteria-22
GTAGCCCGCCTCATGCCCCGCGTAGATAGGCCCATCCGCGCCTTGCAGCGACGACGAGTGGCTGGCGGCGACCATGGTCGTCTCGTTGAGCTCACGCAGGTTGAGGCACAGCCGCCGAAGCCCTTCCAGCTCCGGCTCCAGTTTCTCCCGGTAAAACCGGTACCGCCCTGCGGGCGTCATCGTCCCGGCGGTCTCCCCGAAGGTGCGGAACATCTCCTGGGCCAGCCGGTTTCGTTCGGTGATCGAGTCGACCAGGCCGCGCTCCCCCGGGATGGTGATGTTGTCCCGGGCCCGGGTCAGCCACAGGACGAACTGCACCTCGCTCTCCCGGATCAGTCGCCTCCCGACCTCGGTCTCCCCCAGGGTGACCAGCAGCAGGCCGCGATTCTGACGCTCGAGGAGGTTGGTCATGTTCTCTGCGGCGTGGATGCTGCGGTAGTTCTCGCTGAGGATGGCCTCGCTGGCCTTCCCCAACTCCACGATGTTGAGCACGGCCCACAGGACCACCAGTCCGATGATCAACAGGATGGCACCATAACCGATCAGGATTTTCGACTTCAGGGACATCGGGACCAAACTCCTCGTGCGGAACCCGCCGCGAACTGGCTGCAACAACCGTACCAATCAGAAAATGCTATTCCTGAAAGGGTAACCGCTGTTGTCGGAAATGTGAAGTCTTGCATTCTGCAAGACAAGATCCGCGCCGTCTTGCAGAATGCAACCCCGGAGGAATGGACAGGCAGGGAGGTCTACAGATCCATTTGTTTTCGTTTTCGCCAGAGGGTGGCCTGATCAATTCCCAGGATAGCTGCCGCCTCCTGAAGAGACGGGGCCCTGCGGAGCACCTTGCGGATGTGCTCCCGCTCGACGGCCTCCAGTGTGGCCGCGTCCCCGGGGCGCAGCTCCCCCTCGCCTGCCGGCGACGACAGGGGCAGGTCCGCCTCTCCCACCCGCTCGTCATGGCCCAGGATCACGGCGCGCTCCACCGCGTTGCGCAGCTCGCGCACGTTGCCCGGCCAGTCATAGCGGGCCAGCAGCGCCTCGGCGCCGGGGCTGAACCCGAGCAGGCGACGGTGGTTCACGCGCTGGAAGTGACCGAGGAAGTCGGCGGCCAGCGGCAGGATGTCCTCGGCGCGCTCCCGCAGGGGCGGGATGACCAACTGAATCACGTTCAGGCGATAATACAGGTCTTCGCGGAATCGTCCGTCGCGTACGCGGGCCTCCAGGTCGGCGTTGGTGGCCGCGATGATGCGCACGTCCGCCTTCCTGGAGAAGGACTCACCGATGCGTTCATATTCCCGGTCCTGGATGACCCGCAGCAACTTGGCCTGGATCGCCGGCGGCAGATCCCCGATCTCGTCCAGGAACAGCGTCCCTCCCTCGCAGGCGGCGATTCGCCCGTGGGACTCGCGCACGGCCCCCGTGAACGCGCCCCGGACGTGCCCGAACAACTCGCTCTCGAACAACTCCCCCGGGATCGAGGGGCAGGAGAAGACGGAAAACGGCTTCTTGGCCCGCGGGCTCCAGCAGTGGATGCCCCGGGCGAGCATGGATTTCCCGGTCCCGCTCTCGCCGCGCAAGAGCACGATGGCGTCCGAAGGAGCCGCGTCCCGCGCGGTCTGGAGGATCTTCATCATGGCCGGTGAGCGGCTGTCGGGCTGGAAGTCCGTGTCCGTGGACTTGCGATCCTCCATGAGGGCGGCGACCTGGTTCTCCAGCTCGCGGACCCGGGCCACCCCGCGGGCGATGCTGCGGACCTGCTCCGGCGTGAAGGGCTTGGAGAGATAGTCCGTCGCCCCGCGCCGCATGGCCTCGACGGCCGTCTCAATGGTGGCGTGGGCCGTGATGATGATGATCTTCATCCAGGGCGACTCTGCGTGCAGGACCGGGATCAAGTCCATGCCGTCGGCGTCCCGCAGCCGCAGGTCGAGGAGAAGCAGGTCATAGGTGCGGTCCCGGACCGCCGCCAGGGCGGCCGCGGGCGTGCCCACTGCGGCGACCTCGTGTCCCTCCTCGGTCAGGCAATAGGAAAGGGTCTTCCGTATGTTGGCCTCGTCATCAAGGATCAGGATGCGCAGGGTCATTGTATAAACTCTCCGGAGACCATAGGCTCGTCCTCACCCGGGAACAGAAGGCTGACGGCTATTTCCACATCTTGTAGAGGTTGATCAGCCCGTTGGTGGAGCTGTCGTGGCCGGACACCAGGCCGGAGTCCTCCAGTTCAGGGAGGATGGCGCCGGCGAGCTTCTTGCCCAGCTCCACGCCCCACTGGTCGAACGAATAGACGTTCCAGATCACGCCCTGCACGAAGATCTTGTGCTCGTAGAGGGCGACGAGCTGGCCCAGGGAGCGGGGGGTGACCTGCTTGACCAGGATGGAGTTGGTCGGGCGGTTTCCCGGGAACACCTTGAACGGGATCAGGTCCTGCACGTCGGCCAGGGACTTGCCGGCGGCGGTGAACTCGGCCTCGACCTCGGCGCGGGTCTTGCCGAAGGCCAGTGCCTGGGTCTGCGCGAAGAAGTTGGACAACAGCTTGGCGTGGTGGTCGCCGATGGGGTTGTGGCTGACCGCGGGCGCCAGGAAGTCGCACGGGATCAGTTTGGTGCCCTGGTGGATCAGTTGGTAGAATGCGTGCTGGCCGTTGGTGCCGGGCTCGCCCCAGATGATCGGGCCGGTCTGGTAGTCGACGGGCCGGCCGTCGCGGTCGAAGCACTTGCCGTTGGACTCCATGTTCCCCTGCTGGAAATAGGCGGCGAAGCGGCTCATGTACTGGTCGTAGGGAAGGATCGCCTCGGAGGCGGCGCCGAAGAAGTTGTTGTACCAGACGCCGAGCACGGCCAGCAGCACCGGCAGGTTGTCGGCCAGCGGCGCGGTGGCGAAGTGCCGGTCCATCTCGTGGGCGCCCTGCAGCAGCTCTTCGAAGTGGTCGTAGCCGATGTTCAGCGCGATGGACAGGCCGATGGCCGACCACAGGGAGTAACGGCCGCCCACCCAGTCCCAGAACTCGAACATGTTGGCCGTGTCGATGCCGAACGCTGAGACCGCCCTGGCGTTGGTGGAGAGCGCCGCGAAGTGCAGCGCCACGTGCTTCGGATCGCCGGCCCGTTCGAGGAACCACGAACGCGCGGTGAGCGCGTTGGTCATGGTCTCCTGGGTGGTGAAGGTCTTCGACGCCACCAGAAACAGCGTGGTCCCGGGGTTCACCTTCTTCAGCGTCTCGGCGATGTGCGTGCCGTCGACGTTGGACACGAAGTGGGAGGTGATGCCGGGGAGCTTGTACGGCCGCAGGGCCTCGGTCACCATGACCGGCCCCAGATCCGAGCCGCCGATGCCGATGTTGACGACATCGGTGATGGCCTTGCCGGTGTAGCCCTTCCAGGCGCCAGAGTGGACACGGCCGCAGAAGTCCTTCATCTGCGCGAGCACGGCGTTCACGCCGGGCATGACGTCCTTGCCGTCGACCAGCACGGGGGTGCCGGCGCGATTGCGAAGCGCCGTGTGCAGCACCGCCCTGCCCTCGGTCACGTTGATGGGCTCGCCGGCGAACATGGCCTTCGTCGCGCCGCCCACGTCGGTCTCCCCGGCCAGCTGCAGCAGCGCCGCGAGGATCTCGTCGTTGATGAGGTTCTTGGAGAAGTCCAGCAGGAACGTGTCCGCGAACTGCCTCGAGTAGCGCTCGTAGCGCCCCGGATCGGCGGCGAACACCTCGCGCAGTTGCAGGTCCTTGTGCTTTTTGTACAGGGAGGTGAGCGTCTTCCAGGCTTCGGTGGTCGTGGGGTTGATGTTCTTCATGTGCTCTCCGTGGGTTGCGCGGTCCATTTCCGCATATGCGTATGCCCCGGCAATGCTGCCACCGCGAACCGGGCGTTGCAACCCCGTTTTTCATGGGTGGCGGGACGAAAACCGCCTTGCACCTTGCGCTGGACTTCGGAGAGCCTCCTGTGAGAGTATTTTCTTTGCCCTTTCGGGACCCACAGAGCGAGGCGTACGGAAAACTGATCGAAGTCTGGTTCGACCATCTCGACCGGGAGAACGGCTGTGGCGTCAATGAAGCCTAACCGTCACCGTCACCGGCGGAATCGCTCGCGATTCCGCTAAGCGAACGTCTTCGTTCGCCACGTCACCGTCACACTATCATCACTCCCCGCTCATAATGCTCTTGCCCTGGTGTTGAGCGGCTACCCTCTTTATTCTGGCAAAAATATGTGGTAAAAGTCGAATCAGTGTTGCGAAAAAGAACCGGGAACACACCCAAGGAGTCCCCATGAAAAAGCTTGTATTTTTTGTTCTCATTTTGAGCCTCGTTGTGTTGGGCGCCTGTAAAAAGAAACAGACCGACAGTGATGAGAAGAATACCAATGCAGGCAAGACCATGAGCACCGGCGAAGTGGATATGGCCAAACCGGTTGTCCCCATGGACGCAATCACGGCCATGACGCCCCCGGCGGCGATGAAGAGTGCGGAGACAGAGCAGCCTCTCCAGCCCCTCTCCACCAGGCTCACCTGTGTAGAATCAGCTGTGTACAATATCAAAACCTCCCATCCTCTTATTAAATCCCACGATGTGAATGTGGAAAAATCCATCCGCTGGAATGAGGGTTTCTTCCTGGAAGGGGACCCGGGCATCGCCCATCGTTTTGTGCTCCTGGCCGCCTTCACTGACAAGAAAAATGTCAAAATGCAGGAGCACCGCCTCTTTTTGGGGGAATGTGTCAACGGAACAGACGATTTGCAGGTGAAAAATCCCCAAGGGGATCAAATCTCCAAGTATCTGATGGAGGTTTCCGTCGACCCTAAAAATGCCTGCGGTGCTTCCGCCCTGCAGTTGGTGCAGAAGGAATACAATGAAGGGGGAATGCGTGCTTTGCTCCTGGCAGGGCCTTTTACCTGGAGTGAGCAGGTGGAGGACGCAGCGAAAAAGGTTACCCCAACGCAGTTTGTGGGCTTTTTTGTGAAGTACGGGTGGGACGAGGAGTTCCGGGAAAAGAATAAGATGGGTCAGGAATTCCGCCTCGGGGTGTGTGAAAAAGCCCTTCTCAGCGATGCCAATAGGGATAAAATCATCGATCTCAACGATATGAAACGCTTCAAATAGATGTAGCTCCCAAAGCATCATGCAGAGGGATTGTGGCGCGTCGCAATCGTCCCGCGGGTGCGTCGCAGACCGGGCGTTCGAAGACGACCGGGCGTTCGAAGACGACCGGGCGGCCGCAAAGTTCTTGCCTCGCCTATATTCTCATGGGATCCGATCAAATTTCTGCAATTTTACCTCTTGACATCGGCGACGTCCTGTGTTTTTAACCTTCAGAACCCAAACCCCGGCGCCTCGCCGGAACACAACAGGTGAACACCCATGTCAAACGTGAAATCATCGTTTTATGCACGCAGGGAGAAGATCGTGGCCGCGGAGGATCTGGCCAACAGAATGATGCAGCGGTGGCCCGACAATCAACTCATGAAGCCCCTCGCCGAGCAACTGCTGGCCGTGACGGGTCGAATGTCCAAAGGATACCAGGGGAAGGACACGCGTCCTGTCACCGAGGAGGTCCGCAACGCGGACGAGAGCCGGGACAACGCGGCCACGGCTCTCCGGTATCACCTCAAGGCCATCCTGACCTCGGAGGCCCACCGTGAGATGTGGGAGGCCGGCTCCCGCCTCTTCAACGTCCTGGCCGGTCACGGCCTGGGTTGGATCCACGATTCCTATAACGTGCAGACCCTGAAGATGCGGGAGGTCATCGCCTCCCTGGAGTCCCTGCGCGTGGACCTCGAGACCTGCCAGGCAGGTCGCTGGTTCGACCAACTGAAGTCCAGCCAGGCGCTCTTCGAGGAGAAGTCCACGTCGCGCGGCGAGCTGCAGGCGGAGAAGCCCGAGACGCTGGAGAAGATCAATCCCGAGTTCGAGCGTCTGCTGCGTTCGACCCTGCTGCTGCTCGAGGGCTGTGAAGACAACGCCGATCGCGCCTTCATCCTGGAGCCGTTTACGCGCCTGCAGCGCAAATACGGCGGCGCGCCTGCCTCCCCGGAGCCGTCCCCGTCCCCCTCGCCCGAGGCCTGAGTCCGCCCCTGGTTCCGTGTGGCACCCGGGTGATCCTGGAGCCGGACTCCTCAAGAGCGTGAGCAACCGGTGATCTCGCGGGCCTCAAGACCAGGTTTTCCCGAGACGCCGTGGGAACCAGAAACTGCAGGACAAGTCTTCCCGAGACGCCGTGGGAACCCGAAACGGCTGGCCAAGTGGATCTGGCCCTGCCCTACCGGAGAATTTCAGTGACAAGTTGACTGGAGATCGGCGTGGACGGATCCTCTTGGAAGCTGACTACTTTCGGGCTGTCTTCGGTAGCAACTGGCCGTCTTCGCTCATGATCCCGGCCGCGCGCAGA
>PHAZ01000243.1 GCA_002841825.1 Deltaproteobacteria bacterium HGW-Deltaproteobacteria-22
AAAAACACCATTAATACAATGAATTATGCCATAAAGGGCTAGGTCTATTAAGTATCTTTGTAAATATGAAAAGTGATATTCCTGTTTATGACATAAGTTCTTTTTCGGAGTTCAGGCATGAAGATATTCTGGTAGCCCGTTTATCTGAATATTGGGAAACTCATAAAGATCTTTATTATTCACATCGTCACAATTTTTATCATATTGTTCTTTTTAAAGAAGGTAAGGGTACTCATAGTATTGACTTTCAAACATTCCCTGTGAAGGCAAATCAGATGTATTTCATGATTCCAGGGCAGGTTCATAACTGGAATCCAGAGACCTACTTCAACCGCCAACAGATTGTTCTTTATGACAAGTTTACCCAATTCACTCTGCTTGCCGCGCGCGAGGCCGTGGCGCAATCGGGGCTGAATTTCGACGGGCATCTGGGGTATGAGGCCGGCGTGGTGCTGGGCTACAACGCGCTGACGGCCATCCCGGCCCACCTGTACCTGGGCTCCATCGACTCGGCCATCTTCCTGGCCTGGGACGGACCCCGCCTGGTCATCGCCATGGCCCGCGGCACCGTGTCGTTCACCTCCGCGGACAACAAGAAGGAGAAGGTCAGCATGGGCGCCCTCCCGGTGGGCACGGTCGTCGACCTGAAGAAGCTCCGGCAGCAGAAGGGCGTCTCGGTCAAGGTCATCTCGACGGACCCGGAGGTCATCAAGAACGTCATCCAGGAGGTCCCCGGGGACTTCCGGACGAAGGGCGGTGAAGGCGATGAATAAGGCGGCATTCCTGCTCGTGATCCTCGCGATGTCCGGCTGCTTCAACGACCGGAAGAACCCCGTCAAGCACAGCGGCGAGCTGGCCCGGCGCGGTCACATCGACCTGTACAACAACGGCGCCTTCCGGATCCCGGCCACCGAGGTGAAGATCATCCCGCCCGGGAGCACGCCCCTGGAGCTGGCCAAGGAGTTCATCGGCCTCAAGGCCCGTGACGGGTTCCTGATGGCCATCAAGGAGGCCGCCGGGAGCGTGTACGTGCTGGCCGACGGCGCGCGCCTCTCCCTGACCGCGGCCCAGACCATCACCACCGAAGGCACGGCCCTGGCCAACCTCATCCGCAGCAGCACCCGCAGGGACGGCGTGATCATCATCTCCCGCTCCTTCGCCGCGGGCATCGGCATCATCGGCGACTCCTGGCAACTGAGCAGGGACCTGCTCGCGGAGATGAAGTTGATCGGCGACATCATCGTGCTGTCGTCGAGGGACGCGGCCAACGCGGTAAACCGGAACCTGACCGCCGGCGGCCTGCGGATGATGAAGAACTCGTGGGTGCGCAGCGCCTTGATCGTCCGCGAGAGCGGCCAGCGGACCAAGGAGAGCGTCACGTCGGCCTATGACGGCTTCATCGTGGGCTACGCCGTCCTGCCGGCCCTGGCCGCCGCCGACGCGAAGTCCGTCGCCAAGGCCCTGAAGAAGTCCAACCCGGTCCGCATCGCCCGGGAGGAGAACCAGTGGCGCAAGGAGTACTCGGCCTACTTCGCCAAGCTGGTCACGTCCGCGGGCTCGGGTTACGTCGGCTCCATCAAGACGTCCTTCGCCAACGCGGGCCGGAACCTGGGAAACTACCGGACCACGGGCATCTCCCTGGCCTCGCTCCGGGCGATGACGTGGGTGCTCAAGGGCATCCTCTATGACGCCGTGCTCAAGCCCGTCGTCAAGCTCGCGGTGGGCGCGGTCGGCTACATCGGGGTCAACGGGATCGCCTATCCCGTGATGGTCGTGACCCGGACCGGCGGCAACCTGACCTACGTCGCGGTGCTGCTGACCTACTCCGCGACGGTCAACACCTACCGGCTCATCGCGCCGTCGGCTGTGCTGGCCGCGGCGGCCGTGTTCGGCTTCTTCGACGTGACCCTGTCCACCGCCGGCGCCGGCCTCACGGCCGCGGGCGGCACCACCGCGGGCACCCTGACGGCGGCCACGGGCAAGACCACCTCCATGGTCCTGCGGACGACCGGCTATGCGGCCGGCAAGGCGGTCCAGTACATCGGCGTGCCCCTGGCGTCGGCGGGCATCGCGGTCACCGGCACCACCATCGGCGCCATCGTGAGCGTCGCCGGCGTGGTCCCCGGCGGGGCCGTCGTGGTGCAGGGCGAGACCGCCGGCGCGGTGGTGCAGGGCGGCGCCTACGTGGGCGCGGGCGTCGTCCTCACGGGGGGCACCGCCCTGAGCGCGGCCACGGCCCTGGGCAAGGGCGCGTACTACGTCGCCAAGGCCGGCCTGGTCCCCTCGGGCTACACGCTGGGCACCGGCATCGTGCTGGGCTACGGCAGCGCCACCCAGCTGGCCGCCCACACCCTGCTGGGCCTGACCGACTTCGCCTACCTGGTGCTGTCCCTGGAGGGCCCCCGCTGGGTGGTCTACGCGATCCGCGGCAAGACCGGCAACGGCAAGGAGCTCCCCCCGGGCGCGGCCCTGGATCTGAACAAGATGCGCGCCGCCGGCGAGGAGATCCACGCCGTCCCCGTGTCCCAGGGCGAGATGAAGAAGGTCGTCGAGAGCGTGACCAGGGACTTCCCGGTGGACGCCCGGGACGCCCCCCCGAAGCCGCCCAAATAGCGCCCCGGCCCCTGCGCCGGTCATTTCCATGACTCACTATACCCGCAGGGGAAATGGCGGCCCGGTCGGAGTTGTCTGACCGGTCGGACCGGTCGGACCTGTCGGACTCGTCTGACCAGGCCGCCAGGAAAAGCCAAAGCAGGTTCCGCGCCTGCGCCGGGAGCCAATTTCGATTTCGATTTCGATTTCGACTGGAGGGAGCGGAACACACGCTGGCCGTGTCCGGAGTTCAATCCGTTGTGCAGTCCGAGGTGTCGTAGTCGTCACAGGTCGCGTTGCAGCGGGTGATCATCCCCCCGGTGACACCATTGAGCCACCCCACACACGGAATGGGTTCGTCCAGTTCCCCGTCACAGCGCTCACATCGGTCAATGACCCCGTTGCCGCAGTAGGCGCATACGTCCTCGTTGATGCAGTCGTCGTACTGGTTCTCGTGCCCTTCACAGGGAAACACCGGCACGTGGGAAGGATAGCATTCGCTTGTCATCTCAACATATTCCTGGCCATCTACTACGGCGCAAACTTGCGTCCAATACACAAACCCCTCTTCGATATTGCCGCATTTCCTGGTCATGCATTGACCAATGTATTCAAGAGGGTGGCACTCGAATCTGCCGCCTTCGGTTCTGACAAATGGAGTCAAATCGTTGTAAATGCATTTTGAATGGGAAGAGCATTCCTCCGGATCCTGAATGGATTCACATTCAATCTCCTTGGTGCATCCTGCATTGAGAAGCATAAACAAAAGAAGAGACGAACCTGTTACAAACCTAGATACCCTGGTCATCGCGCACCTCCGACTGATAGCAGAACGTGTGGGTGGTGATCGCTTGGGGGGTCACGTGAAGAGGCGTGTGCTCGATGTACACGCAGGCGTTGGGAAGACCGGATAATCCTGGATTGGGATAAACGAAATACTGCCCCAAATCCAAGGACATGGCGGTGACCATTTTCTTGATGTCCAGCGAATCATCGAGCACGATAGGTCCATTCAAATTGGCCGGTTGATCCGGGCAGGTCTGTCCCGCCTGCTCAGGCGGGCGCGGTACCACAATCAATCGCAGACGGATGCGGCTCACCTGATCGTCGAGGGACTTGGAGGACATGTCCTCATCCTGAAGGAACACGCATTTCACGAACTTGCGATTCGCTTGCATGCCGTTGGTGAAGATGCGTTTTCGCACCGGGGTCGTGCTTGAGGCCGTGAATGACCTCGTCTGCATGAAGTAGGTGGGGAACATGGAGAGCTTGAGCCTCCCCATTCCCCACAGATTATCCGTACCGACAAGACGGGGTGTGACGATAGGATTGAAAGATATTGCTCGGTCCCCCATGGCCAACATCACCGTGTGCAGCCGACCGGGGGAGTTCACCCAGGTCTGGCCGTTGGCCAGCAGGCGGTGTTTCACCAGCAGGGCAGCGCCGGCCACGTGGGGAGCGGCGCCGGAGCTGCCACCGAAAAGTGAGATGTCCTCGGTCATGCCGTTGGTGCCGTTGCAGGTCGTGACCAGGTGGCCGCTGGAGGGCGCCAGCAGATCGACGATGCTCACCGGCCGGTTGGTGGTCAGTGGTGCCCCATTGATTCTAACGTTGGCGCCACCAGCGTAGGAGCCTGCAACGTGACGATCCATCGAATTGTAGTTGAGCGCACCGTCAATCAGCACGGACGCCACAGAGAATACCTTGGGCTTGGAGGACATGGAATTGATCAGACAATCAAAGAAACCGTATTGAGATTCTTCATCAACAAAATTTCCCGACGAGTTGACCACGAAGATCCCGTCGTTAAAAGCATTCTCCAGGTTATCCTCATAAGCAGTGTTCAACGTGAGGTTGCAGCGATTTTCATAATCACGCGTGCCGTCGCCCACCGAGATGTTTAGCACGTCGACCTTCTGCTCGATGGCGCGGTTGATGGCGCTCTCCCACACATAATCCGCGGTGTTCGTCAGACGCAGGTACATCAAGCCCGCCTGGGGAGCGAGTCCCTGGGAGCGCTGCTTCCAGGTGTCACAATGTACAGAATAATTTGGAGTGGAGTAGCACTCATCGCCGAGTTGCAGCCCGCTGGACCCCGCATGGTCATAGTTGGCAAGGGCGATCCCGGACACTGATGTGCCATGGTATCCGGCGTTCGAACAACTGGAATGCACAGGGCACGTCACACCTTCGGTGTCGTTGAAGTTCGTCGTGCTCAGACAACGACCATCCCAATGACCATTCCAGCACCCGCCCGTGAGGGGATTCACCCAACCGGTGCAATATCGCTCGCAGTTCCACCGCCCGAAGATGCGGTCGGAGAAGGCCGGGCTCTCGTCCTCCAAGCTCGACAGATCGATCACCCCCAGCAGCAGACGGTTATAGATAGTGCCGTGCCACTGGGTGTTGGCGATGTCGCCCTCGTAACCGAAAGCATGGTGGGCGTCGGAATTCAGGCGCGCCTGGGGACCGGCCTCGCCCAGGTACCAAAGGGGGTTTCCTACGTTCTGCTGGTCTTTGAGAGTCCAGCAGCCCTGGTTGCAGACCTGATTGGATTGCACCTCATCGTGGGGAACCATCAACTTGGTGAAGCGCGTACTCTGGCTCATAGACTCGACGGCACGCGCGGGAACGTCCAGCCGAATCCAGGCGGACTGCCCGCTCTGGGCCTCCACCAGCCCATCTACTTCACGAAGTTCCTCCTCTACCGCGGTCTGGGCCTGGCGGAGAAGATTCCGGCGGCGTTCGAATGCGCGCTCCCGCGCGTCGAGGGCCGCGCGATGGACCGCCGACCCCACCAACTCCGGTGGCGGGATCAGCGGGATGTCCCACTCCGGAACGTCCGCCAACCGCGCCGAGATCACGATCCGGGCATCAGGGTCCGACTCGTCGATGAGGTCCTGCAGTTCCTCCGTGATCTCCGGCGTGTCCGATGCACGCACACCTGGGAAAACCCGCCGTGGGTTCGGCTCCCGCGTGATGCGATAGTGGTGCAGCACCTCCCCATTGGGCTGCTCGACGGCCTCGATCTCTTCGTTGTACAGGAAGGGTTCGGAGAAGTGGGTCCATGGACGGGCCGACCGCTGGAAGATCGCGTCGGTGAGTTGCCCCTGTGTCTCCTCGGCCAAGAGAGACCCATCCACGGTGCGGAGTTGATTTCTCGTGAACAGAACCTCTTCCCCTTCCCTTGTGGAAGGCCACAAGTCGGGAACCGCCCTGGATGCCGTGAAGACATCGAGTGGATCAGGTTGTGTCTCAGGTGTACACGAGAAGTCCAATAGAATTACCCCCCCCCCAATAGCCATAAATAAAAATACTCTTTCATCAACAAGCTCCTTTCTGAAAGCCGCCCGCGGTGGGCCATGAAAAAGAATTAGCAGACTTGCAGATGATGTCAACCCGATTGTGCAAAGAATATGTCCGTTGTTATCCTAGAAACACTCTTTTTCCTCTTGACAATTCATTCATCATTTTCTATTCAACGATCATCTGAACGACGACCGTGTTTGAACAACCATCACGCCCGCATATTCGGGCACCATCGGAGGAAGAAAATGGCCAAGTACTCGAACCAGGACAAGATCTCCAAGGCGACGACCATGCTCCGCGGCCTGCATCACCCTGCGGTCCAGTTGTGGCTGGTCCCCTGCGGCTTCGGCCAGGATGATTACGACGAAGGCTGGCAGCTCCTGGACAGCGCCATGGGCCGTGCGTTCGCCCAGGTCAAACCCTATTCGCCGAGCAATCAACTCAACGAGGTGATCCCGGAGATCGACCGCTGGGAGA
>PHAZ01000244.1 GCA_002841825.1 Deltaproteobacteria bacterium HGW-Deltaproteobacteria-22
CCCAGGACAACGGACACATGCAGTACCTGGCCAGGTACTACCATCAGCAGTTTCTGGAGATCCGCGATTACTGGCGCTTCTGGGACGGCCATCTGATCAACGCCTTCCGCAAGTTCATGCAGACGGGCGACCTCGACATCATCACCTGCGGCGCCACCCACGGCTACCTGCCGCTGATGCGCAAGTCCCCCGAGGCCGTCAACGCACAGATCGCCGTCGCCGTGGAGACCCACCAGCGTTACCTGGGCACCAGCCCCACGGGCATCTGGCTGCCCGAGTGCGGCTACTTCCCCGGCGTGGACCAGGTGCTCGCGCGCCACGGCATCCGCTACTTCGTCATGGACGCCCACGGCGTGCTTTTCGCCCATCCGAGGCCGCGCTACGGCAACCATGCGCCGATCTACGCCGCGGGCTCCGGCGTCGCCGCCTTCGCGCGCGACATCGAGACCTCGCAGCAGGTGTGGAGCAAGGAGTCCGGCTATCCCGGCGATCCGATGTACCGCGAGTTCTACCGCGACATCGGCTACGACCTGCCCTTCGACTACATCGGCGACTACGTGCAGCCCGACGGCAAGCGCAAGAACATCGGCATCAAGTACCACCGCATCACGGGCAAAACCGATCAAAAGGAACTTTACGATCCGTACTGGGCGCGCGAACGGGCGGCCATGCACGCGGGCAACTTCATGTTCAACCGCGAGCGGCAGATCGAGTTCCTGCGCTCGGCGATGGATCGTCCTCCGGTCGTGCTCGCCCCCTACGACGCCGAGTTGTTCGGGCACTGGTGGTACGAGGGTCCGTGGTGGATCGAGCTGCTGTGCCGCAAGATCGCCTATGATCAGAAGACGTTCCGCCTGACGCACATGCGCGAGTACCTCTCGATGCACCCCGAGCAGCAGGTCGCGGTTCCGGCCGAGAGCTCCTGGGGCGCCTCGGGCTACCATGAATACTGGCTGTCCGACGTCAACGCCTGGATCTATCCGCACCTGCACAAGGCCGCCGAGCGCATGACCGAGATCGCCCGGCGCTTTTACCACACCGACTTCCTGCATGAGCGGGTGTGCAACCAGATGGCCCGCGAGCTGCTCCTGGCCCAGGCCTCCGACTGGGCGTTCATCATGAAGAGCGGCACCATGGTCGAGTACGCCGAGCGCCGCACGGTCAACCATATCCGCCGGTTCACGCGCTTCTACAACGAACTGAACTCCGGCCACATCGATGAAAACTGGCTCAACCGCGTCGAAGCGCTGGACAATATCTTCCCGTTCGTCAATTTCCGCGTGTATGCATGATCCTTTGGAGTCTATTCGTCTCCATCTTCCTCCCGTCCGCTCCCCTGCCCCCCTCGGGCCACATCCTCAAGGGTGATCTGCGCGTCTACGCCACACCGGCGGTCGTGCGCGACGAGGCCGGCAAGATCCGAGGCGAGGGCCGCTACGCGATCCTGGCGCGCGGCGAGCGCTGCCACGAGGGCTTCTGGTGGAAGATCCCGCCCGGCTACTGGCTCTGCTCGGGCTGGTTCGTTCCCGGCAACGATGCACCGGGGCGGCTCGAGAACTGGTCCGCCCGCAATCCCGTGTCGGGCTGGGTCAGCGGCAAGGGTACGCACTCCTACGTGGCGGCCACCATGGCCCGGGCCCTGGGCGGTTCGCACCGTCGCATGCGCATGCTGCGCGGCTTCCTGCCGGTCGATCAGGTGCTCGTGGCCGGCCGGCCCATGCACCGCCTCTACGAGAGCGGCTACATCGCCACGCAGTCGGTGGAGCCGTTTCCCGCGTCCCGGCTCACCTCGGTGGGTGTGACGGCCGCGGATCTGCCGCTGGGGTTCGTGGTCACCCGCGACGCGTCCACCTGGCGCAGGATCGGCGGCAAGTGGGAGAAGAAGGAAGCGGTGGCGCGCTACTCGGTGAGGTCCCTGGCAGCGGCCGAGGACGGGCATGTGTGGGTAAAGAAGGACAACGTCGCCCTGCGCGAGTCCGATCTGCGCGTCGCCGTGGCCCCGCCCCCGCCGCCGGCCGAGGTCAAGGGCGCCGACGAGCCCTGGGTCGACGTGGACCTGAAGAACCAGATCCTGTTCGCGCTGCGGGGCAAGGCCGTCGTGCGCGTGTTCCTGATCGCGGCCGCAGCTGAGACCCCTGCGGGCGTGCACCGCGTCTACTGGAAGCTCGTGAACCAGACCTTCGATCGCCAGCGCGACCGCAACGCCTATTACCTCGAGGCCGTGCCCTACGTCATTTACTTCAAGGACGCCTACGCCCTTCACGGCGCCTACTGGCACGACGCCTTCGGCACCGCCGAGACCCACGGCTGCGTGAACCTCACGCCCGCTGACGCCCGCTGGCTGTTCGACTTCCTCGGCCCTGCGCTCCCCGACGGCTATATCTCCATCCGGCCGGTCCCCAACACGACCGGAGGCGTCATCCGGCTGCGACGCTGACCCTGAATTCCGCATTTTTCCTGATGCTGCTTCTTTCCTCCACGTCTGCGCTCGGCAACTCCATCGAGGCCAGCGCCTGCGACGAGACCCAGGGAGGGAGCCACTCCCCGGTGGATCCCGGCCTCGCCAGCGGCGCGCTGTGCCGGGGCACCTGCGGAGAAGACTGTCATGAGAACGCCTGTTCGGCGGCGGCGGAGAACACCACCGGATCAAAGATATTTCTATACGGTCTGGGCGTCATCGTCACGGTGCTCAACGTCGCAAGCTGATCTCATTGATTTGACGCTGCCGGTATCTGCCGCCGGGCCCGGAGATGGGCGATCGGGAGCCCGAGCATGGGTCCTCGCGCCCGGAGATGGGCGATCGGGAGCCCGGGCATGGGTCCTCGCGCCCGGAGATGGGCGATCGGGACGCCCGGGCATGGGTCTTCGCGCCCGGAGATGGGCGATCGGGAGCCCGAGCATGGGTCTTCGCGCCCGGAGATGGGCCATCGGGAGCCCGGGCATGGGTCCTCGCGCCCGGAGATGGGCCCTCGGGACGCCCGGGCATGGGTCCCCGCGCCCGGAGATGGGCGATCGGGACCCAGGGCAAGATCATTATGAGCCCAGGGCAATGATTCGGTGTATCACTGATTCAGAATCCCCACTGCGACATTGCGATTGCGAGCCATCCGGGGCAGGAGGCAAAAGACGATGCCGACATCCACTTCCTGCGGCCGCCCGGAGATCGGGACCGAAAAGGATTGACCCCCGCTCCGACTTCATACTAGAAGCATTGCCGGTGGGAGGATTCACCCTCATGGATCTGCGTATCACGTCACATCCCATACTGGCACCGCTGCCGGAGCCTTCCGTTCCTTTCACGTTCAATGATCGCGCATGCCTCGGGCGTCCCGGAGAAATGATCTCGTCGGCGCTGTACGCCGCAGGGGTGCACGTGTTCGGGCATCATCCGCGCGACAACGGCGCCCAGGGCATCTTCTGCGTCAACGGCCAGTGCTCGCAATGCATGGTGCTGGCCGACGGCGTGCCGGTCAAGGCGTGCATGACGCCGGTGTCGCCGGGCATGCGCGTGCTGCCGTGCGAGGGCCTGCCGGATCTGCCCGACGTGACGCCGCCGGCGTCGCGCCCGGCGCCGCGCTTCGACGAGACCTCGGTCACCGTGCTGATCGTCGGCGGCGGGCCCGCGGGCATGTGCGCGGCCGTGGAGCTGGGCCGGCTGGGCATCGACGTGCTGTTGATCGACGACAAGGCCGGGCTGGGTGGCAAGCTCACGCTGCAGACGCACAACTTCTTCGGCTCCGTGAAGGACTGCTACGCCGGTGTGCGGGGCATCGACATCGCCCGGATCCTGGGCGAGGAGATCGCCGCGCTGCCGTCGGTCCATGTGTGGCGCGAGGCAGCGGGCGTGGGCGTGTACTCCGACGGCGCCTTCGGCATCGTCCATGGTGGCCACTACCGCATCGTGCGGCCCGCCCAGGTGCTGATCGCCACGGGCGCCCGCGAACGCACCCTGCCTTTCCCGGGCAGCGACCTGCCGGGCGTCTACGGCGCCGGCGCCTTCCAGACGCTGGTCAACCGTGACCTGGTCAAGGCCTCCGGCCGCCTGTTCGTGGTGGGCGGCGGCAACGTCGGCCTGATCACGGCCTATCACGCACTGCAGGCGGGCATCGAGGTCGCCGCGGTCGTCGAGGCCCTGCCGGCCTGCGGCGGCTACAAGGTGCATCAGGACAAGATCCTGCGCCTGGGCATCCCGGTGCTCACCTCGCATTCGATCGTATGCGCCGAGGGGACCGAGCACGTCCAGAGCGTGGTCGCGGCCCGCATCGACGCCGACTTCCGGCCGATCCCGGGGACCGAACGCCGCTGGGACGTCGACACCGTCCTCGTCGCTGTGGGCCTCTCCCCGGTGGACGAGCTGGCGAAAAAGGCGAAGGAATACGGCATCCCCACGTGGTCCGCTGGCGACGCCCGCGAGATCGCCGAGGCCTCGGCCGCGATCTTCTCCGGCAAGATCGCCGGCCGGAAGATCGCCCGCGAGCTGGGGATCCTGATCGACATCCCCGACGACTGGGAGCCCCTCGAGGAGATCCTCAAGAGCCGCCCCGGCACCACCCACCCGATCACGCAGCAGAACCGCGGTGGCCGCGTATTTCCTGTCTTCTTCTGCGATCAGGAGATCCCGTGCAACCCTTGCGTGGACGCGTGCCCGCTGCACTCGATCCAGATCCCTGGCACCATCATGGACCTGCCTGTGTTCGAGGGGAAATGCTCCGGCTGCGGCAAGTGCGTGCTGGCATGCCCGGGCCTGGCGGTGTCGCAGGTCTTCGAGGACACCGACAAGACCGGCGACACGGCGGTGGTCATGCTCGCGTTCGAGTTCGATGCCGCGCGCATCCCGGCTGACGGACAGGTCATCACCACCGACCGCCACGGGCGATTGCTGGGCACCGGCACCGTCCTCGAGGTGCGCGACAAGAAGAACCAGGACCGCCGCAAGCTCGTGCGCCTGCGCGTGCCTGCCGCCGAGAAGCTCGACGTGGCGGGCTTCCTGGTCGCCGATCCCGACTACGGCCGCCCGCTTCAGGGCGACTGCGGATGCGACGACCCGACCCAATGCGATCCCATCGTGTGCCTGTGCGAGCGCGTGCGCCGCAGCGAGGTCCTCGCCGAGATCGAGGCCGGCGTGCGCGACATGAACCTGCTCAAGGCCTCCCTGCGCACCGGCATGGGCGCCTGCGGCGGCAAGAACTGCACCGAGCCCATTCTGCGCCTCTACCGGTCCGCCGGCGTGAAGACCGAAGATGTAACGCCCCCCACGTTCCGTCCGCTGACGGCCGAAGTCCGCCTCGACGCGTTTCTGGAGGATGACCGATGAACGAGAAGAACACCTACGACGTCATCGTGGTGGGCGCCGGCTCGGTGGGGACCCCGGCTGCGATGTTCCTCGCCGCCGAGGGGCTGCGCGTGCTCCTGCTGGAGGGCTATGCGTCCCCGGGCCAGGGCTCGAACAAGGCCGCCATCGGCGGCGTGCGCGCGACCCACTCGGATCCGGCCAAGATCCTGCTGTGCCAGAAGAGCCTGGAGGTGTTCACGACCTGGGAGGAGCGCACCGGCGTCGACGTGGGCTGGAAACCGGGCGGATATTGCTTCCCCGTGTACACCGGGGGACTGCGCGACCAACTGCAGGGCATCCTGCCGATGCAGAAGAAGTTCGGGTTGGACATCGACTGGCTCGACGCCGACGGGATCGCCCAGGTGGTGCCTGGCATCGAGCGTCGCGGCCTGCTCGGCGGCACGCTCTCGCCGCGCGACGGGCAGGTGTCTACCCTGAAGGCCTCCGTCGCGTTCCAGCGCGAGGGCCAGCGCCTGGGGGTAGATCTCCATGTGAAAGAGCCCGTCGTGGGCTATGCGATCAACGCCGGCAGGATCGAGGGCGTCCGTACGGAGAAAAATATTTACTTTGCACCTCGCGTTGTCATCGCCACGGGAGCCGACGCCATCGCCCACGGCCGGATGCTCAACACCCACTTCCCGGTGACCCCCGACTCACACGAGGCGGGGATCTCCGCCCCGGTGGAGCAGTTTCTACCCCCTCTGGTCGTGGACATGCATGAAGGCCCCGAGGGAAAGACTGCGAACTTCTATTTTGGTCAGGTCCATTCGGGACAGATCATCTTCTGCTATACACCCAAGAAGGCCTTCCTGGGCCACAACCGCGAGAACCTCTCCGAGTTCATGCCCGTGCTGGCTTCGCGCCTGACGACGTTGATCCCGCGCCTGCGCAACCTCCTGATCCGCCGTACGTGGCGCGGATTGTATCCCATGACCCCGGACGGTCGCCCCATCCTGGACTGGGTGCCCGGCGCCGAGGGCGCGCTCGCGGCCGTTGGCATGTGCGGTCAGGGCTTCATGCTCGGTCCCGGCGTCGCCGCCCA
>PHAZ01000245.1 GCA_002841825.1 Deltaproteobacteria bacterium HGW-Deltaproteobacteria-22
CTACGACGTGCAGCCCGTCGACCCGGAGGAGTTGTGGAACAGCCCACCCTTCGATCCCCTGGTCAAGGATGGCATCATCTACGCCCGCGGCGCGTCCGACGACAAGGGCCAGCTCTACGCCCACGTGAAGGCGGTGGAGGCCTTCGTGCGCACGGGGACGCCGCTGCCGGTGAACGTGAAGTTCCTCATCGAGGGCGAGGAGGAGAAGGGCGGCGACAGCGTGTATGAATACACCGAGAAGAACCCCGCGAAGCTCGCCTGCGACGCGGTGCTGGTGTCCGACACCAGCCTGTACAACGAAGACACCCCGGCGATCACGTTCTCGCTGCGAGGCATGTGCTACACCGAAATCCTGGTCGACGGACCCGGGCAGGATCTGCATTCGGGCAGCTTCGGCGGCACCGTGCGGAACCCCGGCAACGCCATCGCCGCGATCGTGGCCTCGCTCCACGACGCCGACGGGCGCGTGACGGTGCCGGGCTTCTACGACGACGTCGTGGAGCTCGACGCCGAAGGCCGCGCCGAGTTCGATCGCCTCGGCTATGGCGAGGCCGAGCTGGTGCGCGACACGGGCTCCCCCGCATCCTTCGGCGAGGCCGGCTACTCCACGCTCGAGCGCATGTGGGTGCGCCCCACCTGCGACGTCAACGGCCTCTGGAGCGGCTACATCGGCGAGGGCGGCAAGACCATCATCCCGTCCAAGGCGGGCGCCAAGGTCAGCATGCGGCTGGTGCCGAACCAGGATCCGGACAGGATCGCCAGGGCTTTCACCGATCACGTGAACGCGGTCGCTCCCTCGGGCGTGAAGGTGGAGGTCAAGGTTCTGCATAATGCCAAGCCCGTGCTGGTGCCCCGCGACTCGGCCATGATGCAGGCCGGCCTGCGGGCCCTCGAGACCGGCTTCGGGAAGAAGGCGCTGTTTGTCGGAGAGGGCGGCTCGATCCCCATCACCGGAACGTTCCAGGCCTGCCTGAAGGTCCCCGTGATCATGCTGGGCTACGGCCTCCCCAACGACAACATCCACAGCCCCAACGAGAAGTTCCACCTCGACAACTACTACAACGGCATCCGCACCTCCGTCGCGTTCTTCGACGAGGCCTCCAAGCTGGACAAGAAGTAAATCACGGGCAGGTGAACAGGGGGAGGAGCTCGTCGCCGCGGCCGTACTGTTCGTCGGCCGGATAGCCGATGCCCTCGAGGATGTTGTACAGTTGCGTGTGGATGTCGACGTAGGTCTCGTTGGTGCGGTTGATGCCGTCGGGGGAGTCCTGGACGCAGAGGTACTTGTCCACGCTGCAGCCGTCGAGGTTCTCGCAGTAGGTGTTGCGCGCGGTGGCCGCCTGCAGGTTCGTGTCCCCGTAGAAGCCTCCTCCGTTGATCAGCACCAGGCGCACGTCGGTGGCGGTGCTGTCGATCAGCGCGTCGTAGGGGTTCGTTCCGGTGCGCCCGAACACGGCGATGTCAGCTTTATAGCCGGCCTCCAGGCGACCGACATGGACCTGCAGTCCGACGACCTCGGCGGCCATCCAGGTGGACATCTCCCAGATTTTTTGTGAGGTCAGTTCGGGGATGCCCTGGGTGACGCCGTAGCTGCGGGCAAAGCGCATCTCAGCGAGCATGTCGTCCTCGCCCGAGAGCGTCCAGTCCGGCGCCAGCGAGACGGTGATGCCCAGCTGGAGGATGCGCTGGATCGGCGCGGTGACGCCGTAGAGCACCATGTTGCTCGACGGGGACCACACGATCTTGGAGTTGGTGGAGAGGACCTCCTGCAGCTGGGCCTCGGTCAGGGGCACACTGTGGATCAGCACGGAAGTTCCGTTGTACAGCAGGGAGGTGCCCGCGTGCCGGTTCGCACGGGGATCCCGGCCGGCGAAGGAGTCGAACTCGTCGGTGATGTAGTTGCCCGAGATGCCCTCGGCCATGTGGACGTGAAAGCGCGTGATGGGCTCGACGGCCTGGGTGAAGTAGCCCATGTAGGTCGCCGCCATGGCGTCGTCGATGTCGCGCACCGAGGCGATGGTGCCGGTCATGTGGTCATAGCCGCAGTTGTGGTAGCCGTCGGCGTTGCGCACGCCCCAGTTGATGCAGGAGCCCGACGCCGAGGGCTGCCCCTGCATGGTGGTGGTGCCGTGGGCCATGCAGCGGAGCTCGGCCCACTTGGAGCCCGGGCAGAAGTGGGTGTTGGAGCTGCGGTGCTTGGAGTAGGGCAGGATGAACTCCTCGTACTGGGTGTTGTCGGCCCATTCGTACCGGTTGCCGAACAGTTGCGGCGGGTCGGGAGCCCACTCGGGGAAGAAATTGTAGCTCTGGTGGTTGTGCGCGTCGATCAGTCCCGCGGAGATGATGCCGTGGGTCTCGATGACGGTCGCCGTCGAGGCGCCGGCCTCGGTGGCGCACGAGGCCGCCACGCAGGTGATGTATTCGTTGATGACCAGCACCTCGCCGGGGTTCAGGACGCCGGCGGGGGTGAGGACGGTGCCGCGAAGGAGCAGGCCACCGGTGCCCGTGGAGACGATCTCGGCCGGCGGCGTGGCCGTGGAGCCCTGTCCGCTGCTGCACTGGTAGGTGAGGATCTGCAGGCAACCCGCCGAGCAGGAGAGGGTGCCGCCTTCAAAGCCCAGGCTCACGCATGTGGCGGTGCCGAAGTCGGTGCCGTCACATGCCTCCCCGGCTTCCATCACCCCGTTGCCGCAGACGGGGGTCTGGTTGTTCGCGTCGCCGTCGCCGTCGTCGATGACGTCGATGACATCGACGATGTCGTTGTTGACGTTGTTGGTCGAGACGTTGCGGCAGATGCCTTGCACGCAGGTCCACGGATCGTCGCAGGTCCCGTCAGGCAGGCAGTCGTAGCCGAGTTTCCCCTGGTTCTTGGAGGAGGACCCATGGTCGCAGGCGGTGGCGAGCGCGAGGACGGACAGCGCGGTCAGGAGGATTAAATATTTGTGCATGACGATCTCCTCGGTGGAAAACATGGTCCGGTGGAAGTGTAGCAGAAACGGGTCGCACCCGCCCGGGAAAAGTTGCCAATCACCAAAAACGAATCGATGGGAGCGTGCGTTTTGGGGGCAGCAGAAAGAGCGGTTTGATAAATCGTTGATTTTGGCTATAGCTTGCCGCGCTCGGGCCAGGAGTCCACGACCAGCGCGGGCACACCCAGGGCCAGCACATGATCGGGCAGGTCGGTGACGACGGCGGCGGCGGCCCCGACCATGGTGCTCTGTCCGATGCGCCGTCCTTCGAGCACGGTGGCATGGGCGCCTATCCAGGTGTGTTCCCCGATCTGCACACCCGGGCACAGCACCGCGCCCGTGGCCACGTGGGCGAACTGTCCGACCTGGACGTCCTGCTCCACGACGGCCCGCGTGTGGACGATGGCGTTGTCGCCGATCACCGCGCCGGGCCCCACCACGGCCCCGGCGCAGACCACACATCCGGAACCCAGCCGGGCCGAGGGAGAAACGACCGCGGTCGGATGGACCGCCGAGAGCAAAGGCACGTTGGCCGATTTGAACAGTTGGGCCACGCGGCTGCGTCCGAAGGAGTCGGCAACGGCGATGACGCCGGCCTCGAAGTTGAACTCACCCGTGGAGAGCAGCACCTCGGTGCCCAGGATGGGTCTGGACAGGAATTTGTCATTGCGCTTGAGTGGATCCGGATCCAGGAACCCTGCGACCGGAATTTCACGCAGGCTCAGGATCTCCAGCACCGTCTTGGCATGATCGGCCGTGCCGTAGATGACGACCGATGGAAACTCGCGGGACATGCACCCACCTCCAATGGACGGTCAGTCTGACATCAAACGGCGCGTCGCACAATGGTTCTGTGATGTTGAAAGGGAAGGGGGTCATGGTCAGCAGGAGGCGATGCCGCGCGGCGACCCGGCGACCGGGACCTCCGAAATCTGTCACAGAGGCGGCGGATCTGCTAGAGTGCCGCACCGGAAGGTGCCTGCCGCATGCCCGAAACCCAAGCGCGTCCGTTCTCCATGCTCTCCCCCCGCAAGACCCTGCTGTTCACGGCCCTGTATCTGGTCCAGGGGCTGCCCTTCGGCTTCTTCCTGTTCACGTATCCGCTGATCCTGCGGGCCCAGGGGCTGTCCCTGACGAAGATCACCTTCCTGTCGGTGGTGAACCTGCCGTGGCTGGTGAAGTTCCTGTGGGCGCCCCTGGTGGACCGCTACTTCTGGCCCAGGCTGGGCCGGCGCACCTCGTGGATCCTGCCGATGCAGCTGGGGCTGGCCGCCTCCCTGGCGCTGACGGGCCTGTTCGCCATGGACCTCGGCATCAACGGCCTGATCCTGTGCCTGCTGGTGGTCAACTTCTTCGCCGCCACCCAGGACATCGCCGTCGACGGGCTGGCCGTGGACCAGCTCACGCCGGCCGAGCGCGGCCACGGCAACGCGATCCAGAGCGCGTCCTACAAGATCGGCATGCTCGGCGGGGGCTTCGGCCTGACCTTCGTGCTGCAGAGGTTCGGCCCCCAGGCCTGCTTCTACGCCATGGCCGCCTGCGTGGTGGCCGTGATGCCGGTGCTGTTCCTGGTCCGCGGCGACCGCACCGCCGCGGGCGAGGACGAGCCGCCGATGACCTGGCGGATCGTCTTCTCCGCGTTCGGCGAGTTCGTGCGGCGTCCGGGCTTTGTCTGGCTGCTGGTGTTCCTGCTGGTGGTCAAGGCCGGGGACGCCGTGGCCAACCCGCTGTACCGGCTGTGCCTGAAGGACCAGGGCTTCTCCCTCTCCGAGATCAACTGGGTCATGAACCTCCTGGGCATCGCCGCGACCCTGTGCGGCTCGCTGTTCACCGGCTTCCTGATGGCCCGCTTCGGGCGCCTGCGCTGCGCGGTGGTCGGGCTCCTGGGCCAGCTCCTGGCCTACGTGGCCTGGGTGTTCCTGGCCGCGGGCAGCCCGGCCCTCGAGGCGGTCGCGGTCGTGGCTGTCCTCGAGCACGCGACCTCGGGCATGATCACGGTCGTGGTGTTCACCCTGATGATGGACGCCGTCGCCGTGGGCGCGGCCGCCGCCCAGTACACGCTGCTGATGTCGCTGCACCTGGGGGTGCAGTTTCTCATGGGCATCCCCTCGGGCTCCATCGTCGACTTCACGAGCTATTCCATGGCGTTTCTCGTGGCCGGGGGCATCACCCTGGCGGTGCTGCTCCTGCTGGTTCCCATGCACCGCGCGAAGGTCTTCCACCTCCAGGGCACTTGACGTCGTCCTTGGTCGTGCATATTACTGTTGACAACCAAATACGGATCCTATAACAAACACACGTCCGACTACCTTTGCGCCTCGCAGCACCGTGCATCAGAGAATCCTCCCTGGTTTGCGGAGACGAGGCCGCGATGATCACCCGGAAAGGAGTCCCCATGTTCAAGTTCCCCTTTTACAACTACAACCTGCTCGACATCGCCGGCGCGTCCATGAACATGGCTGCACGCATCCGGGAGCACCACTCCGGTGACGCGCCGATGCTCGAGCGCGCCGACCGCGTCGAGTCCACCGCCCGCGCAGTGAAGGACGCCTTCGAGGGCGTCGACACGAAGCCCGCCACCGCCGAGATCGTCCTCAAGGACGGCGTCCGCGACGTCGACGTCCGCGTCATCGAGCGCCTCCTGCAGGTCCACATGATGTCTCCGCTGCACACGGCCACCGCCGCGGTGGCCACCGAGTTGTATCAGATCCTGGCCGGCGAGGGCCTGGATTTCCTGAACGCGCCCTTCAGCATCGAGTCGCTCCGGCTCGTGTCCATCCTCGAACAGTTCGAGGCCCGGCCCGATCAACTCGCCGCCGTCGGCCTGACCCCGTACGTGGCCCAGTTGCGCAAGTCCCAGAGCGAGTTCGAGGCCGCACGCGAGCAGCGCGGAGCGCTCCGCTCGGCCAAGCCCGAGGTCGTCGGCGCCGTGCGCGCCCCGTTCTTTGCGGCCATCCGGGCGACCATCCTGCTGCTGTCCGAGCCGGCCCGCGCCGAGCACGCCGCCTACATCCTGGAGCCCCTGAGGTCCCTGCGCCCGAAGACCCAGCCGGCCACCCCCGCCGACCCGACCCCCGCGGTCTGAGTTTTTCCCCTTCCCCGTTTCCTGGTTCCGCTCCAAACACGATCAACGTCGCCTTCCCGGTTGACGGTTGGCGCCGAACAGAGCCCGCTGGCATATCTCGCCCAAGGTTTTGGAGCCGCGACGACTTCGTTTTGGTTTCCCGGGTCGTGGTGTGGAACCGCGACGACTTCGTTTTGCGATTTCCAGTCGTGGTGTGGAACCGCGACGACTTCGTTTTGGTTTCCCGGGTCGTGGTGTGAGCCCGCGCCGACTTCGTTTTGGTTTCCCGGGTCGTGGTGTGGAACCGCGCCGACTTCGCG
>PHAZ01000246.1 GCA_002841825.1 Deltaproteobacteria bacterium HGW-Deltaproteobacteria-22
GACATGATCGGACTCCGGCGTGATGGCGAACTCGGCGGGAACCTCCCCAGGCTCCAGGACCGTGGCGGCCGTGAGCAACCCCTGGGACAGGAACCGGAAGAAATCCTCCAGGGAGGACTTGGCCAGGGCGAACGTCTGCGAACTGGACTTGACGACCATGTCCTTGCGTGCATCGCGCACCAGCTCGTAGGAGAACTTCTCGCACAGCCCGCGCAGCGCCGTGACGGACTCGGCCGCCGTCGAGAACAGCAGCGGATCCTCCAGATCCAGCGGACGCTTCAGCAGCGTCTCCCTGAGTATGTGGGAGTGGACGATGGCGATGTAGGGGTATTCCTGGAACTGCTGCCCCACGGGGGACTTCTCCTCGATCCGCACCGGCGTGTCCTTCCCGTCACCGACGCCGAACGTCAGCCGGATCTGCCGGCCTGAAGCGAACTCCAGTTCCACACCGCCGTCCACGACCTTGAGCGCCTTGCTGATCTTCGCAGGATCGGACTCGATGAGGTGCAGCCGCCCCTGGAACAGGCGGGCCAGGGAACGCTTCACCCGGGCCGGATGCCAGCTCTTCAGGGACTCCTGCCCTTCTCCAAGCGTGGGCGCGTCGGGTTTTTCGATGCGGAAATGCGCAAAGAGGCTCTGATCCTCCTTCAGGTAGCGGACGCTCCGCAGCCCGTCCTGCGGTTCGATGATGAGCGCAGGCTCGATCCAGCCGACCGAATCCCGCACGAACTGCTGGCGCAGGGCGCCCCGAATCTGCCAGATGTCGTTGGAGTCGGCCATCCGGAACAGGGTGAACTCCGAGCTCTTGCCCAGGAAGAAGTGCCAGACCGGCTCGGCGCCGCGATGCAGCCGGATCTCGACGGCCTGCCTGCCTGCCACCTTCTCCTGCTCCTGGCTCTTCACGTCACGGCTGACCACGATACCGAACTCCGCCTTGCCGAGGCGCTCGAACAGGCTCTTGATCACGGTCTGGTTCGCCCTGGCAAGGAACGGGCGGATCATCATCCATCCATCAGCCCGCTTCTCCAGTGAGAACTCCCCGTACCGGTTCCGCACGTCCATCCGGTCGACTTCCTCCAGGGGGGCCCCCGGAACCGGCGGGACCGGGCGGACCTGCGCCTCCTCCATGGTGGGCGGCTTCACTTCCCGTGGCCACAGCAGCAGAATGCCGATGGCAGCGCCCGTGAGCATGACGGCGGGAAAGAGCCAGGTCTTGATATCGGACTTCTTCATCGTGAACTCCCCAGGAATGGCTCCGAAAAGCTACTCCTAATTCTTGCGTCGACGCAGGAGGATGATTCCGGCGAAAGCCAGCAGCAGCAGCACCGGGACGCCGATGGCCAGCGTCATCACCAGGGCGGGCGACGGCTTTCCTGCGAGTTTGAGCCGCTCCACGCCGCGACCCTTGAGCCGAAGATGTGCCAGGCTGTGATCATCGAGCAGGTAGTCGAGGATCTGCCGGAAGAACAGCAGGTGCGTGTTCACCGTCTGGAAACTGTAGTCGCGGAACAGATCGGAGTCGCCAAGCACCACGACGCGGGCCGAGGCCGGCAGGTCCTTTCCGGGGGCGCCGCGCAGGAACAGGCCGACATCGAAGGGGCCCCGATCGTCGGTCTTGGGCCACTCCAGGTTCTCCTCGTAGGCCCGCGTGTGCCGCCAGGATCCGGGATCCGTGCGCAGCCGCCGCTGGAGGCTGAGGTGGGTCGGGCTCTCGAGCCGGACCGAGGACAGGGTGAAGGGCATGATCGACAACTTGCGGGAGACGTCGACCATCGGCATCAGCGGGAACGTGACCACCTTGTGCTGGCTGACACTCACCTGGGGAGCCTGATAGGAGAGGATCATGTCGTCGCCGAGGATGATGCCCCAGGTCTTCAGCCGTTCAGCCAGGGCGGGGTTGGGGACCCAGTGCCTGGCCACCCCCTTGAGGGACATGTTGTTGCGGAACATCATGCCGTCGGCCAGGATCAGCACCGGTTTGCCCTGCCTGGCGAAGGCGCCCACCTGCTCCCATGCCTCGTCGGAGAAGGCGACGATCGGACCGGCGACGACGAGCACCGCGGTGTCCTCGGGCAAGGGCCCCTTCTGCCGGATCAACTCGAACTCGGTGACGGCCGCGAACAGCCGGTCGAAGCCGCCGCGCGGGTCTCCGTCCTTCTCGGGGAACTCACCATGCCCGGTGGTGAAGACGATCTTCTTGCGGCCGGTGAGGAAGCGTTTGAGCCGGAACGTGATCTCATACTCGAGGGTGCGCGGATCGGTGACGTCGGAGATCGTCTCCACCGTGTCGCCTGAGACAAGCGCGAGGCCGAACGTGACGCGGTTCACCGTCGACTCCGTCGCCGAGCGCCGGCCGATCTCCATCTCGCTGATGCCGTACGATCGGGACAGCGCCGCAGCATCCGGGTCCGCATCTGGCTCGAGGATCTGCACCACCAGTCTTGGCGACAGCACTGCGTATTCCCGGAGCAGCGCATCCACGTCGGTCGCGGTCTGGACGAGCTCACGCGGCAGCTTCTTCGAACGGAAGAACAGGAGCCGGACATCCTTTTTCAGGCTCTTCACGACCTTGACGCTCTCGGGATCCAGGGTGTGCAGACCCTCGCTGGTGAGATCCAGCCGCAGGGGAAAGCGCAACGCGACCAGCTGGAACAGCACCAGCAGGAGCACGCCGGCGGGCAGCTTCCACGTGATGCGCCGGGGCCAGGGACGGCGGAAGCGCCAGCTCTCCCAGCCCACCTGCGCCAGGGTGATCCCGACGAAGGCGAAGATCAGGAAGTACGCCAGGTCCGGAAGCCACAGGATGCCGCGGGACCAGTTGGCCAGGTGGGTGTTGAAGGCCAGCTGGGACAGGGCGCCACGAAGGCCCTCGGGGGCCAGCGGCAGGAAGCGGTCGGGGATCCAGAACAGGAACACCACGACAAACGAGACCAGGAACGCGGCCGTCTGGGAACGCGAGTAGGCGCCCACAGCCAGGCCCACGGCGGCAAACGCGCCCCCCAGCAGGAACAGGCCCGCATTGGCCGAAATGAGCTGGCCCGTGTCGAACCGGCCCCAGTCCGCGAACGAGACGGCCGCGGGCACCAGGGAGGCCCCCAGCAGCGCCACCAGCAGGATCGACAGCACGACCAGGAACCGCGCGGTCACGACCGCGGCCGGCGAGACCGGCATCAGGCGAAGCAGGTCCATCGAGTCGGACCGCTGGTTCAACTGCCCGGTCGTGATCGACAGCGTGAACAGGAGAAACAGCACGGGCGCAATCTGGAAATACGGCATGAGCGTCACCACGGCCGCGTCGAGCAGCACGTTGAACGCGATGAACCCGGAGATCACCCAGTAGGCGATGCACAGGACGAACAGCGCCGGACGCGTCGCCTGGTTGATCCATTCCCGCCGGAGTAGATGGGCCAGCTCACGCATCAGGCTCCCTCCCCGATCAGCGCGGTCCGCAGCCGTTCGTCATCGGCCATCGGTCCGTCGTAGGTGCAGCGGCCCGAGGCCAGCACCAGCACGCGATCGGCCAGCTGCCGCGCCTCGGACAGCAGGTGGGTGCTCAGCAGCATCACCCGTTCGCGGGCCATCTCCTTGATCAGTTCGTGGAACGCCGTCTGCTGCTCCGGGTCCAGTCCGGTCACGGGCTCGTCGAGAATCACGAAGGCCGGGTCATGCAGCAGCACGACCGCCAGGGAGGCGCGCTGCCTGAAGCCGCGGGAGTATCCGCCCACCGGCCGGTCCAGCACGCCCGACAGGGACAGGCGCTCCACCAGCATCGCGGAGCGCTCGCGCCGTGCCTGCGGCGACATCCGGTGCAGCGCGCCGACGAGCTCGAGGTGCTCCCGAAGCGTGAGCTGGCCGTCGAGGATGCCCTCCTCGGGCAGGTAGCCGAAGCTGCGGCGGGCCTCGATCGACTGGCTCAGCGGGTCGGCGCCGAAAAGGCGGACCGTCCCCGTGTCCGGGGCCAGAAGCCCCGTGAGCACGCGCATGGTCGTGGACTTGCCGGCGCCGTTGAGGCCCAGCAGGATGGTGCACTCGCCGCGGTGCAGGGTGAATGAAAGGTCGTCCACTGCGGTGTGCCGTCCGAACCGGACGGTGACCCCGCGGAGTTCCACATCGGAGACAGTTGTTTCTGGAAGGTCTTTTTCAGGCATTGTGGGTGTCATCTAATACCGGATCGAACCCGACCCGCTGAGATCGGTGTCGAGCACCGGGAACTCGAGGTTCTTGAGGATTCCATGCGCGCAGGAGGCAATCTTCTTGTTCGGCTCGCGGTCCAGCGTGGCCGCCGTGTAGCGTACACGCCCGCGGCGTCCGTCGATCTGGTAGTTGATGACGACGGTCCCGGTGGGTGGAATGCAGGAACCAGAGATCTGCATGATGACGTCACGGTTCACGACGGAGTTGATGACCGAACGCGACAACTCGAGGCTGTCGAGGGCGTACACCTTGATCTCCTCGCCTGAATAGCCGCCGCCGCCGCTGCTGCTGCCGCCGGACTTGGTGCGCTTCTTGCGCACGCCGCCGGCCTTCATGCCTGCCACAGCCCCCATCTCCGCGCCCACATCGGTCTCCACGGCCAGATCCTGCTCGCTGCCGATGGCGCGCTTGCCGCGGCCGCCGGATTCCTTGGTCACGGACTGGTAAAGCACGATGGAGAGGGCCACGGCGGCAAGCCCGACCAGCCCCAGCACCACGGTCAACTTGAGGGTGCGCGACTGCCGCTTCTCCGAGACGGTGGTCTGCTTCTCGGCCTCCTCGCGACGCTTGAGCTCCATGCGGCGCTGGTACTCTTGAACAAAATCGGTGAAGTCGGGATGCTGCAGCGCCTTCTTGCGCACACCGGTGGCGATGGTGACCACGACGTGGTCGGGGAGGATCTCCTCGTCGCAGAGCTTCTCGCGGATCTCCTGACCACTGTAGGGGCCGTAGTCCAGGCGCCCCTTCTGGACCATGTACTTCCGGTCCTCCCCCTCCTCGGCGAAGGTGCGGAGCAGATCCAGCATCATCATGGACTTGCTGGCCTTCTTTGCGCCCAGCAGGGAGATGCGCATCACCTCGAGCAGCGCGCCTGCGGTGGGATAGCGCAGCTCCGGATCCGGCAGCAGGCCGCCCTGCACTGCTTCGACGAGCTCCTGCGGCGTCTCGGCCTTGAGCTCGGGCGTGCCGTCGGGCAACGCCGGTCTTCCGGACAGGAGCACATGCGAGATCATCGCCAGGGAGTGAACGTCGGCCCGGTGGTCGGGCTTGGTGCGGGAGTACTCCGGGGCGAGGTACGGACGGTCCGCCGGCTCGAGCAGGGTACTGGGGTCCATGTGGACCGAGCAGACGCTCAACCAGCCGAACTCGCTGACCTTCACGCGGCCGATGGAACTGACGAAGACGCATTTCGGATTGATGAACCCATGAAAGAACGAGTCCTGCACCTCGTCGAGCATCACGGCGATGGGCGTCACGATGCGCCGCACGGTGGCGGGAGGGGCGCCCACGGGAAACTTCTTGATCATCAGGTCCGCGAGCAGTTGGCCCTCGGTCCAGGCCTGGGCCACGAACGGCATCCGGGTGGCCGGATCCACACCGTAGCCAAACACCTCGACGATGTGCTTGTGGACGATGCCGACCATCTTCTCGGTCACCGAGAACACCAGGTCCACCGCGGCCTTGTTGATTCCGGCCAGGCGGTCGAGGCACTGAATCTCGGCCGAGCGCTGGTCCGAGAGCCGGACAGCCTTGTACTTCTCGCCCCACCGCGTGGACGAGACGTAGTTGACGATTTGGTATTGATTGAGAAGCTGGGCTCCAGGATTCAGTTTGGGCATTTCCGGTTTCCTGTGGGCACTATTTTTACCGCGCCCCGGTTGGAAAGGACCTACGTATTATTGTCCGATCGGGTTTTGATGCAAGCTGAAAACTCGCCGGATCCCGCCAACGCCAGTCTCGTCCTCCCACACACCACGTCCTGCATGGGATTTGCCTGCGAACCTGTACCGGGGGAGCGTTACCGCCCGCAACGGAAGGTTGACCGAACAAATGGGACGGAACGTCCGCAGACGGGATTTTTCCAGCAGGAAACGGTGAGTCGGGGAGCCTAAACGAAGTCTTCGCGGACCCCAAACCCGGCTCGGGAACCCGACGCGAAGTCGGCGCGGGCCTCGAACCCGGCTCGGGAAGCCGACGCGAAGTCGGCGCGGGTCCACACCCCGACCCGGGAAACCAATACGAGGTCGGCGCGGTTCCACACCACGACCCGGGAAACCAAAACGAAGTCGGCGCGGGCCTCGAACCCGACCCGGGAACCCGACGCGAAGTCGGCGCGGTTCCACACCACGACCCGGGAAACCAAAACGAAGTCGGC
>PHAZ01000247.1 GCA_002841825.1 Deltaproteobacteria bacterium HGW-Deltaproteobacteria-22
GTCTGCACAGAGAACGCATCGAGCTGGCCGGTCATGTGCAGGTGGCCCGAGCGGATCTGGTGCTCGGTGAACAGCCGCGAAAAGGCTGTCGGCAGTTCCATACCGCGGGTGAAGGAACCGACCAGGTGACGGACTTTGGATGTGGGGACACAGAACAAGACGACCTCCGAATGCCGTTGGATGATTACTCCAGCATCAGGATGCCGGGGAGATTGTAGCGTTTTACGCACTGCCTGAACTGCCAGCAGTTCGGGCGATCCAGGCACGCGTTGGCGTGGACGCGCTGGGATTTGTGAAGATGCCGAATCGCAGCGCCGACTTTCTGGTTCCATTCGGGCACGTGTTCATCAAAGAACTTCGAGGACTTCCGGATCATCGGAATCAGCAGTTTCAGATCAGCCTGGATTTTCTTGGGAACGGAAAGGGAGAGATCGCTGAGGATTCCCTTGATGATCTGGGGATGAAGGGACCTGTAGAAGGCCTCGTCGTCGCCCTTGCGGCGAAGGGCGAGCTCCTCACGGGTCACCAGTTCGTGGATCTGGCTCTCCATCGTCCGCATGCCTTCGAACAGTTCCTGCACCGGCAGGTCGGCGAACCGCTGTCCGGTGGCCTCCAGGAACCGCTGCACTTCCTGCTCGAGCTGGGCGGCCTGCTCCAGGAGCATGGTCAGTTTGGAGACGACCGTGTCCTGCGTCAGGAAGGTGCAGGATTCGGGGACTTCCATGCCGCAGCCGGCCTTGCGGGCGATCTCCTCGGGTCCGGGTTCGACCTCGGACGCGGGTGCATCTCCGGGCAGACCCGCCGGTTTCTTTTCCTCGATGGCTTCCCCCATCTCTTCCTTGACGACCCGGTTCTTTCGGGCCAGTTTCGCCGCGGCCAGGCCCTCGGCGTCCAGCGAATCAGGATCCTTGATTTCAGGATCGCCGGTGTCGTCGGTCTTCTCCATGATTTCGGGTTCGGTCTCATCGGCCTCGGGCGAAAGGCGGGCCGCGCTGATGAGCGTCGCCACCGCACTGATGCCGGCGCCCGGGATGCAGTCGGGGTGCTTGCCGACCGGACACTGGTGCTTGAGCAGGTGTTCCTGCAGCTCCTTCATCAACTTGTCGGCGTCGGAGACCTTCTGCAGGACACGCTTCTCCAGATCGTCGAGCGTCTCCCTGGCGCACTGAAGGTTGCGCGCCACCCACTTGCCGGATTCCAACTGTGCGGGATCTTTCTTTTTACATCCGGAGAACGAAAGCGGCCACGCGGTCAGGATGATCAACAGAGGAAAACACCACCCCGGTTTCAGACAACGCATGGAGTCTCCTTGGGAAGGTCGGTTCTCAGAACGTGAAGTGCTGCTGGATTTCGGACGCCATCTCGGAGTGCGACAGCACGGGACGGTTTGCCTGGGTCGTCGTGGGATGTGAGGGGGCTTCTCCGGCGGAGAAGGGCTCGTACTCTTCCACGTACGGCAGCGGGGGCTGTTCATCCATCAGGGAACCGTTGAGGAACGAGGAAATCCGGTTTTCCACGAACGAACTCATGCTGACGTTGTTGGTTTCGCAGTATTCGTGAATCCGGTCGTACAGTTCACCGCGGACAGAGATGGAACGACGAGTCTGGTTTTTTGCCATGGGATAATAAACCTTCCATTAAAGGATATGGATACGGATGCTTCCATCCGGAAAACCGAGGGTCGTTATAATCAATCCTGACCGGAGGTCAAGCTGAAAATCGGTTATTTTTGTAAATAGTTTTTTAATTAAACTATTGACTCGGCGGCATAGGAGGCAGGGATTGGGCCATCTCCAATTTTTTAAGATAGTCCGGCTTGGAGTACGGAACCTGGGCACCCCGCGGGTGATCCTGGTGCTGCATTTCCTGGGACGGGGAGACGCGGGGCACCTCCGAGGTGGAGTAGGCGTTGCGCGGCCCGGAATCGGACTCCCGGTGTCCGTACGGCGCAGTGGCGGTGTACGGCAGGGACATCTGCTGCTGCTTGATCGAGGTGTTGGTGGTGATCAGTTCGCGGCCGGGCGCGGTCTTGGCCGGGGCGATGGTCTGGTCGAAGCCCGTGGCGATGATCGTCACGCGCACCTCGTTCTGCAGGTTCGGGTCCACGACCGAACCCCAGATGACGTTGGCATCCTCGTTGGCCACGTCTTCGATCAACATCGCGGCCTCGGAGATCTCCTGCAGCGAGAGGTTGGGCGAGCAGGTGATGTTGACGAGGACGCCGGTGGCTCCCTCGATGGATACATCCTCGAGCAGCGGGGAGGAGATGGCGTTGCGCACGGCCTCGACGGCGGCGTGGTCGCCCTTGTGCACGCCGATCCCCATCAGGGCGCGCCCCTTGTTGGACATCACCGAGCGGACGTCCATGAAGTCGACGTTGATGTAGCCGCTCTCCAGAATCAAATCCGTGATGCCACGTGCGGCGTTGAGAAGGACTTCGTCGGCGCGGCAGAAGGCGTCGAGGATGCTGATGTTCGCCGAAAGCGACAACAGTTTGTCGTTTGGAATGACGATCAGGGCGTCGACCTCGTCCTGCAGTGCCGAGATGCCCTCTTCGGCCTGGCGCATGCGGCGCTTGCCCTCGAAGCGGAAGGGCTTGGTCACCACGCCCACGGTCAGGGCGCCGGTCTCCTTGGCGATGCGGGCGATGACCGGAGCCGCACCAGTGCCGGTGCCACCGCCCATGCCCGCGGCGATGAAAATCATGTCAGCCCCGGAAACCGCGTTGCGGATCAGTTCGGCGCTCTCCTCGGCGGCCTTGCGGCCGACTTCGGGATTGGCGCCCGCGCCCAGGCCGGAGGTGATCTTGTCGCCGAGCTGGAGCTTGATGCCGGCCAGGCTCTTCTCGAGGGCCTGACGATCCGTGTTGGCGGCGTAGAACTGCACGCTGTCGAGATGGTTGGAGAGCATGTTGTTGACGGCGTTGCCGCCGGCTCCACCAACTCCGATGATTTTAATGCGGGCTTCTCCGGTCACGTTTTCATCCAGGGTGTAGGGCATCGATTTCCTCCGTTATGGGACAAATCCACTTAAAAGTGGTCCAGTTCAGCAGTCTTCGCAAATTCGAACGACGGACTTCCTAGGCATCCTAAGAGCGGAATGCGTCTCAGTCAAAAAAACCTCCGAAAAAGTCCGCTAACTTCTTGAAAACATTATTGTTTTTCTTTTCAGTCATCTGCACGGTCATGCGCGGCGAGTGACCCTGGTCGTGGGTGGAGGCATACATGACCAGGCCCACCGACGAGGAGAACACGGGCTGCCGTGCGAGGTCGAACATGCCCGCCGGCAGGTTGGCGAACCCGACCTCGACCGGAAGTTCGATCAACTCCTGGATGAAGGCGCGCAGTCCGTTCAGTTGGGCGGTTCCGCCCGTGATTACGATTGAGTGAGGCGCCGTCAGACCGATGCCGGCATAGTGCAGCCGGTTCAGTGCGATGTGCAGTATCTCGGAGATCCTGGACTCGAGGATGTGCGAGACCTGTCCGTAGGTGACGGGCGCAGATCCGCACAGCAGGCTTGAATCGACGGCCAGATCCGGGTTGTTCAGGTAGGCCGGAGAGGCCATGCCGCACTTGATCTTGATCGTCTCTGCTTCCTCGCGCAGGCAGCGCAGGCCGTTGGCCAGGGACTCGGTGAAGGACTGTCCGCCGATGGGCACCACGTCGCAGTAGCGCAGCCGGTCGCCCTCCATCATGACGACGTCGGTGGTGCCGGCGCCGATGTCCAGCAGCAGGACGCCCAGCTGGCGCTGGCGGGGATGGGTCACCGCCTGCAGCGTTCCGAGGGGGGAGAAGAAGATGTCGCGCACCGTGAGCCCGGCGGCGCGGCACACACGATCCACATTCACGATCGAGGAGCGCGGCACAGTCAGGACCGTGGTCTCGACGTCGAGGCGGACACCGGAGCGGCCGACGGGATCATCCACGGGGTGCCCGTTGACCAGGAACTGCTCGGGAATGACATGCAGGATCGCCTCGTTCTCCCTCAGCGGCATGGCCGTCTCGGCCGCCTCGAGCACGTCGGCGATGTCCTCGGAGGTGATCGAATCACCGCCGACGGCCACCATGGCCGTGTTGCGGTGCACGGCGATCTCCGGATCGGTGATTCCGATGAAGACCTCTGTGACTGAAAAGCCAATGATTTCAACGGCTTCGCAGAGCAGCTTGCGAATCGTGGCGGTGACGGCCTCCAGATTCGTGATGCGGCCCGAGGTGATGCCCTGGCACTGGTGATGGACCACGCCCAGGAGCGCATCGAACCGGCCATCGAGGGTCTGGGCAATCGAGAGCGAAATCTTGTTCGATCCGATGTCCATCGCCGCGATGTAGTTGATGTTCTCTTCCGGAACGGTCATGTAATTGTCACTGGCATTCATCGCACGCATAGGCACTGCTCCTTTTTGCGTGTTTCAACGCAAGAAAGGTTTACATGAACCCGGTTACGGTTGCGAATTTTACCACTGTAGAGGTCGTAACTTCTTGAATTCGTTCATATAATTCAAAAATTTCAGTGGACTGGAGGGGAAGCCTTCGGATCGGACAGCACAATGGTGCCGACGCGCTCGGAATTGACGAAGACATCGAGGTAGGTACGGCCGGATTCCTCGCTGCGAAGTGGCTGCAGGCGTTCAAGATCCGCGGTGATCCGGCCGTCTGCGGGCAGGTCGCCCAGCGGCACGTGGCCGATGCGAGTGAGCACCTCCACGCGGGCTCCCGCGGCCGGAGGCGCCTTGCCGCAGGTGAAGTCGGTGCTCTTGACCTCGCGACGGACGTTTCCGGCGTCCTCGACAGTGGTGTTCTCCTCGAGCCGCTTCCACAGACCGTAGCCGCCGATCGACAGGCCCGGGGCCAGGAAGATGCCGGTTCCGACCGAGAGATGTATCGCGCGGGCCGTGCCCGACGAGTTGGCCAATCCCATGTAGTAGGAGGGGATCGACAGCGCGGCGATCAGGCCGCCGAGCAGCATGTAGTAGCCGGCGCCCGGGCGCGTCTGGGTGCGGATCAGGCTCATCTTTTCCACGTCGAACTGCACGTGCCTGCAGAACAGAATCTCCTGGAAGTGCAGGGTCAGGCGATTGTTGTCGATCTCGTGGGTGACGCGGATTTCGCGGCGGATGTTGCGCTGCACCTCCACCTCGTAGTGCAGGTGGCGGTGACGGGTCGTGAGGTAGGAGCGCCCATCGATGCAGGAACTCAGCAGGAGAAGCGAGAGAAAGACCGGTTTCATGCCCGACCAGGACAGAGGAAAGGGCCGAGGGTTGCATGAGGGGGCTGGTTGGGGCTTCATCGACGTGCGATCAACTCTGGATGGTCTTCAGAACCAGGGGCTTCCTGGCAACCGGTGCATCATCGATGACGTAGGCACCCTGGAGGCGTTCCAGCGCATCGGTCAGCCCCCGGTCGTCATTGTAGTGCACGTCCACGAGCACCTCGCCGGCTGCGACCGTGTCGCCGATCTTCTTCCGGATGAACAGGCTGACGGCGGGATCCACGGGATCGGAGACCTGCCGCCGGCCAGCACCCAGCACCACACCGGCCATGCCGATGGCGGTGGAGTTCACGGACTGCACGATTCCGGACCGGGTCGCCCGCACCGTGGTGTGGTGGGCCGCCTGGGCAAAAAGTTCAACATGATCAACCGCTTCGGGGTTGCCTCCCTGGGCCGAGATCAACTCCTTGAACTTCTGGATGGCCGAGCCGTCGCCAAGGGCGACCAGACAGCGCTCGCGCGCCGCGGCCAGGTCGGGAGAGACGCCACCCATCACGAGCATGTGGCTGGCCATCAGCAGGGTGAGCTCGCGGATGTCCTCGGGCCCACCACCGCGCAGCACCTCGATGGACTCGATCACCTCGCAGGCGTTGCCCACGGCCACGCCCAGGGGATCATCCATGCGAGTGAGGAAGGCGGTGACCTTCTTGCCGGCACGCCGGCCGATCTCCACCAACGTGCGCGCAAGTTGTTCCGCCTTTTCCTCGGTGGGCATGAAGGCGCCGGTGCCCACCTTGACGTCAAGCACCAGGGCATCTATGCCCTCTGCGAGCTTTTTGCTCATGATGCTAGAAGCGATCAGGGGAATGGAAGGGACGCAGGCGGTCGCGTCGCGCAGGGAGTAGATCTTCCGGTCCGCCGGGGCGAGTTCCTCGGTCTGGCCGATCATGCACACTCCGACCTTTTCCACGACGCGCGCGTATTCGTCGAGAGGAAGGCGCACGGAGAAGCCCGGAATGGACTCGAGCTTGTCGAGGGTGCCACCGGTGTGACCCAGACCGCGGCCCGACACCATGGGGACCTTGACGCCGCAGGCGGCGACCAGGGG
>PHAZ01000248.1 GCA_002841825.1 Deltaproteobacteria bacterium HGW-Deltaproteobacteria-22
GGTGCATGCCCCGGTTCAGCACAGCAAGCGCGAACTCAAGAAATTGAGGATGCAGGGTGGGCTCACCGCCATTGAAACTGACGACGATGGTGCCGAGTGTTTCAGCCTCATGTAATGCTTTGTAGAAATATTCAGGTTCTAAAAAAGTATTGTCGTGGACACGATAGCAGTGCTTGCAAGAAAAATTGCAATAATTGGTCAGTTCGAAACTGATGCTGGAGAGCTTCCCGGTCTCTTCACACAATTGCACGTACCGGGAATATAGTTCGCTCATTGCCTTTTCCGAAGGATTCCCTTTGTGAGGAAATGATTAAATAATTCCAGGATGTCGGCCCGAATAGCATCCGGCTCACCATCGGTTCCTTCAACCAGGTTTTTGATAATCTCAGTCGGTGTTTTTCCTTCCTGCACCATGTCCCAAATCTCGATACCGCTCTGGTTCAGCGTATGCAACTCTGCTGAGGCCGGTGTGATAAAAAAAAGCTCATCTTTGATACGGCGCACGGCAATACCAGGATTCAGTTCAAAATGTTGGTTCAATAATTCGGTCACGACAGAAGTTCCTTCCAGAAGGAGCCGTCCTTCTTGGCTTCGAGAATCGCCACAGAGTGATTCTCGATGATGCGCTCCACCAATTCCGCGGCTGTGTCCCAAAGGTTCAAAGGCGCAAACGGGAACAGGACGACTTGAGACAAAAGACGGGCCACTGCGTTGCGTGTGGTCAATGATTTTCTTGCGTTTTGTTCGCTTTTTTCAACGAATAAAAATTCGGGGTTTGGTCCCGCAGTCGAGCAGGGGAAGTGCTCGCCGCCGAAGGGCGTGCCCATCGCCACGAGCTTGCCGTCAGGTTCGGCAACAAGGGCAACAATCTCATCGGAGAGAATACTGCCGGGGCAAAAATATGCGCTAGTACTTTTTCCTGCGCCGGAATGACCTAGAAAAATATAGGTATTTTCGTCGTGTAAAGCTGCCGAGGCGTGAAGCAGGAGGCCACGTCCAAATAGAAGAAGTTGGTGGGCCAGAAATAGACGCAAGGCACTCAGTACTTCGACGAACGATTTGAAATAATCGCATTCGACCATTTCCGGAGTTGAAAATTGCCATTGAATTTGCCAGTTGAAAGATTGGATTCTCCAGGAATGGGGACCTAGTTCGCCAACAATGTTTCCGGGGCTATCTTCGGGAATGGAAAAAGGAACCAACAATCTTTGCGTCGCCAACGTGAAGTCCGGCGACTCCATCGGCTCCACCACAAACGGCGCAAGTACGCGCTCGTCGACTAAGTTCAGGCGAACGCCTTCATGCGCAGCAATACGAATCGTAAAGCCGGCGATGGACAGATATATATCCGGTAGCAACACGACCGGCAGTTCGTGCGAATGCTCTTGTTCCCACAAAATGGCGTCCCGCACGTCAGGCGGGGTGAAAGGTCCGATCTTCATGGGCGTCCGGTGGGGTTAATCGACGATCTTCATGCCGGTGATGACCGGCACGGGCACGGGCCAGCTCACGAAGGCGCCGCCGAGGTTCTTGATGGAGAGCTTGCGGATCTTGTCCACGACCTCCATGCCGGAGATGACCTTGCCGAACACGCAGTAGCCGTACTGAAGGCCGGGGCCCTTGTAGTTGAGGCGCTGGTTGTCCACCGTGTTGATGAAGAACTGGGCGCGGGCCGAGTCGACGACCTGGGTGCGGGCCATGGCGATGGTGCCGCGCAGGTTGGAGAGGCCGTTGTTGGCTTCGTTCCTGATCGCGGCGTGAAGCGTGTCGAGCTTCTCCTTGCGGTCCTCGGTGAAGCCGCCGCCCTGGATCATGAACTCGGAGATGACGCGGTGGAACACGGTCTTGGTGTAGTGTTCCTCGACCACGTAGGTCAGGAAGTTGCGCACGGTGATGGGCGCCTTGACCGCGTCAAGCTGGACGGTGATGGTGCCCACGCTGGTGGTGATCTCCACCTTCGGGGTCTTTTTGGCCATGGCGTTTTCGACGGTCTTCTTGATTTCGTCGGCCGAAAGTTTCGACTGCGCCGAGGCGGTGGAGAACATCCCGCCGAGGACCAGACCCATGACGACAAATGCGGAACCCAAAGATAACCAGATGGAACGTTTCATGAAAACACCTCCTCAGAGTCGGAAAACTAGTGAAAACCGGAGAAAATACAAGATAAAACTTTTCGCGCGCGCAACAACACGGCGCTTCCGGCCGGAGTCTGGACGTGCCCGGTGCCGCAATGTTCATACGCGGTTCGATGTTTTATGCATTGACCTTTTCCACCGACTTTGACTAAAGTCGTCCGCGGGTGGAATCAACTCATTGATTTCATTGATGTTTTGAAATTCACTTCCACCCGACGGGAGGACAAATGGTCAAATCGGTAATCGTTTCCGCAGTTCGTACGCCCGTAGGGGCTTTTCAGGGACAACTCGCTTCGGTGAGCGCGGTCCAGTTGGGCGCCCTCGCCATCCGCGAGGCCGTCGCCCGGGCGGGCATCGCGCCGGAGCTGGTGCAGTCGGTCATCATGGGCAACGTGCTCGGCGCCGGCCTGGGGCAGAACCCGGCCCGCCAGGCCACCATCGCGTCAGGGCTCCCCAACAGCGTCGAAGCCATGACCATCAACAAGGTCTGCGGCTCGGGCCTCAAGGCCGTCATGCTCGCCGATCAGGCGATCCGGTGTGGGGATCAGGAGATCATCGTCGCCGGCGGCATGGAGAGCATGTCAGGTGCGCCGTACCTGCTGCCCAAGGCCCGTGACGGATATCGCATGGGCAACCAGACCGTGGTCGATTCCATGGTGAACGACGGCCTCTGGGACGCCTACAGCAATCAGCACATGGGCGCCCTGGCCGACATCGCCAGCGCCAGGTACGGCTTCACCCGCGAGCAGCAGGACGAGTTCGCCAAGACCTCGTACACCCGCGCGCAGGAGGCGACCAGGGCAGGCATGTTCGCCGATGAGATCGTTGCGGTGCCGGTGCCGCAGCGCAAGGGCGAGCCCGTGATGGTGAGCGAGGACGAAGGCGTGTTCAAGGCCCAGTTCGACAAGATGGCCGGGCTCAAACCAGCCTTCAGCAAGGACGGCCAGGTGACGGCAGCCAATGCATCCAAGATCAACGACGGCGCGGCAGCGTTCGTCATCATGAGCGACAGGAAGGCCGCCGAGCTGGGCCTCACGCCGCTGGCGGTCATCGGCGCGCACCAGGGATTTTCCCACGATCCCACGTTCTTCACGACGGCGCCTGCCGGCGCGATTCAGGGCGCCCTTGATCGGGCGAAACTGACCGCGGCCGACATTGACCTGTGGGAGATCAACGAGGCGTTCAGTTTCGTCACGCTGTTCGCCATCCGTGAGTTCAAGCTGGACGCGGCGAAGGTCAACATCTACGGCGGAGCCGTGGCCATCGGTCACCCCATCGGCGCATCAGGCGGGCGCATCCTCAATACCTTGATCTACGGATTGCGCCGCAACAACCTGCGCCGCGGCCTGGCCACGCTGTGCATCGGCGGCGGTGAAGGTGTGGCGCTGATCCTCGAACGCCCGTAAGACGGAAAAACTGACTACAGAGAAGACGGAGGGGCGAACGGATAAGACGGAGGCGTCGAGACAATTCCTTTGTTTCGCGTGTTCTGCGTGTTCCGCGTGTTCCGCGGTTGGTTCAGTTCCAATGGAAAATCGGGGATGGGCGTCGGGCAGGGACTACAGGTACTTCTGGCAGGTGTCGCACCAGTTGCGGTTGTACTGGGCGATGAAGCGTCCGGGCTGGCCGCAGGTCGGGCAGGCGTTGGTCGGGGCGGCAGTGGGGGCGGCTGCCGGCTGCTGGGCCACGGGCTGCGCATACTGCTGCTGCGGCTGGGCCATCGGCTGCGAGTACTGCTGCTGCATGGGCTGCTGCTGCATGGGCTGCTGCTGCATGGGCTGGGCGCCGTAACCGGCCATGGGCTGGGCGCCGTAGCCGGCCATCGGGGCGGCGGCGGCTCCACCGAACCCGGCGGGCATCTGGGACATCATCTGGTCGGCCTTCTGCACGACGGACGCGGGCAGGAAGGTCTGGACTTCCTTCTCCTCGGAGAATTCAGCCTTGAAGTAGAACAGGGAGAACACGAACAGCGGCATGTAGACCAGCATGCCGGCCAGCGGCATGTGGAAGGCGGCGCCCTTCGGGAAGAACTCGAACAGGCCGGACAGGAAGAAGAACGTCGACATGGTGCCGATGAAGCCCAGCAGGAAGACGGCGATGCCGTACATCATGCGGCGGGGCAGGTAGTTCTTCTTGACGTCGAGCTTGACGAGCAGCAGTTCGATCATCACGAGCACGGCGCCGGCGCCCACGAGGGTGCCGATGACGTACTTGATGTTGCTCAGGGGGATGGACTGGCTGGTCACCTTGCTGAGCAGGATGTCGAGGAAACTGAACACGCCCAGCGCGATCAGATGAATCATGAAGATCTGCAGGAAGTACATGCCGGCCTTGACCATCATCAACGGATCGGGCTTGTAGTCTTCGGTCTTGGGCTCGTACAGTTTCAGGATGCCCAGCGAGATCAGGAACGTGATCGGGAGCATCGGGATGACGAAGAACAGCAACAGGGGTTGGAGCGCGGAAAAGATCATCGAGAAAATGTCGGGCATGATTACACCTGGTAGATTCCTTTCAAATGAACAAACGTTACCAACTCATGACGGAGCAGACTATAGAACCCGGCCCACCGGAAATGCAAGCTGAAACTGCGGTCCGGAGGTCGACATGGCGTGGCGGTTGACATTGCACCCAAAACCATAGATTCTTGGCCGGGAATAGGAAAGGATCATCCAATGCACAGTCTTGACAAATGGTTGCTGGCAATGCTCCCCGGAATCCTCCTGTTTCTGGGCGCCTGCCAGGACATGAAGGAGTATCGCGGAACCTGGACCGGCAAGGTCGAGCAGAGCCGGCTGGTGCGTCGCGGGATCGACATCTGCGCGCGCATGGACATTGAGATTCGGCAGATCGGTGCCTCCACGCTCGACGCGACGCTGACCCTGCGGCGCGATCCGGACGCAGCCGTCTGCTCCTCGGATCTGGCCGATGAGGGGGCGGTGATGGCGCTGCCCTCGGCTTCAGTCATCCTGGCGCCGGTCCCCGAGATCCTCAACGATGCGCTGGCGAACCTTGAGATCGAGGGCGAGCCGTTGTTCACACATATGTCGTGGATCCGGCTCTCCGATGTACCGTTCATGGTTTTTTTGACCGTTTACCGCAATGATCGACTCGAGGTCCGGCTCACGGGGCCCGATGCCTATGCCTTCTTCAAGTTGAGCAGGGTGGGGGACTAGCCTCGAATGCTCCAGAAATTCCGGAACGCCAACATTTTTCTGGTCCTGATTGTACTTTGCATCCTGTCTCTGATGGTGTTTCCTGTTCCCACGTGGGTGATGGACCTGTTCCTGACGGCGAACATCGCGCTGGCGATCACGCTGCTCCTGCTCTCGCTCAACATCTCCGAGCCGCTGCGGTTCGCGACCTTTCCGACGTTCCTGCTGCTGGCCACCCTGTTCAGGCTCGGCCTCAACATCGCCACGACGCGGCTGATCCTGCTGCAGGCTGACGCTGGCAGCGTCATCGATGCGTTCGGCCGGTTCGTCGTGGCCGGCAACGTCGTCGTCGGCGCGGTGGTGTTCCTGATCCTTACCATCGTGCAGTTCGTCGTCATCGCGAAGGGCTCCGAGCGCGTCGCCGAGGTCGCGGCCCGCTTCACGCTGGACGCGATGCCCGGGCGGCAGATGTCCATCGACGCCGAGCTGCGCGCCGGGCACATCGGTCACGAAGAGGCGCGGTCCCAGCGGGCGCAGTTGGCGCGCGAGAGCCAGTTGTACGGCTCCATGGACGGCGCCATGAAGTTCGTCAAGGGGGACGCCATCGCCGGGCTCGTGATCACGGTGATCAACATCATCGGAGGACTGGGCGTGGGCATGCTCCAGCTCGGGATGTCCGGTGGCGAGGCCGTGGACACCTACTCGGTGCTGACCGTGGGTGACGGCCTGGTGTCGCAGATTCCTGCGTTGCTGGTGAGCGTCTCTGCCGGCTTCGTCATCACGCGGGTGGCCTCCGAGGAGAAGGGCCGCGGGCTGGGCCAGGACATGGGCCTGCAGTTGGTCCAGAACGCCCAGGTGCTGCTCTGGGTCGGCGTCATCCTCCTGGTGTTCGGTTGGGTGCCGGGAATGCCGCTGGTCCCGTTCACGCTGCTGGGCGGCCTCGTCGCGTTCACCGGATGGCGACTTGCCAAGCGGCAGGCGGTTGCGTTCGAAACCCGGGAAGGGGGCGCGGC
>PHAZ01000249.1 GCA_002841825.1 Deltaproteobacteria bacterium HGW-Deltaproteobacteria-22
CCGCCGATCTCGTCGACGCAGTCCCGGCAGATCTGGGGCAGCCCCGTCTCGGGCAGCTCAACCACCAGCGTGATGCCGCAGCGGCTGCAGAAGCCGGTCGGAACCAACTGATGCTTGTTGTTCTTCATCCGTCCAGCCTCGGGCGGCGAAGCAGGATGTACATGCTGCCGGGGCCACCGTCCACGGGCCGGGCGGTGGAGAACGCCAGGATCCGCCTGCGCAGCGGGCCGCGCGTGAGCAGGGCCAGCAGTCCGTCCCGCAGGACTGGAACGGGGGTCTTCGAGTGCAGGCCCCTGCCGTGGATGATCAGGACGCAGCGCTTCTGGGCGATGGCCGCGCGGTTCACGAAGCCCAGGATCTCCTCGCGGGCCTCGGACCACGTGAAGCCGTGCAGATCGAGGTGGTCCTGCACGGAGAACTGGCCCTTCCGGAGCTGGTCGAGCAGACGGCGATCCACGCCCGGGGCCAGCCCGGTGACGAACTCGTCGAGGGACTCGATGTCGAACTCGCCGCGCCCGTCCACCAGATCCGAGAGTTCGGCCAGCACGGAGTCGGTCTCATCCCGGAGCGGCATGATCACGTCGGGCTTGGGCGCCGACGGGGCCACGCGAACGGGAGCATTGATCACCTTGACCCCGTGGTAGGCGCGCGCGAGCAACTGATCGTCGGTCTCCGTCGGCTGAACGGGCGGAGGCGCAGGCTTGGGCGCGACAGGCTTCGTGGCCTTGCGCACCGTGTTTTTCAGTTGGTCCTCGACGGCCTTGAACGGGGAGGAGAAGGGTTCCCTGGGCAGGGAGAAGGCGTCAGACGCCGGAGTATCGCCGGGAGACTGCGGTTTTCGGCTCCGGCGGGACATGCCGGCCTACTGGCAGAAGATCGGACCCTCGGCGCAGGAGGAGGGACCGTCGGGACAGGTGGTGGAGCAGTTGACCCAGTTGCCGCAGGAGCCGACGGTGGTCGTCGGGAGGCAGACCTTGGTCGGATAGGTGCCGTAACCGGTCAGCACCAGCGAGCGGCACTCGGAGTAGGCGTCGCAGTCAGCGCTGTCGATGCACTCGTTGAGGCAGTAGAACTGGTTGTTGGTGTTGCCGTCGGGCGGCAGGCAGGCGCCGCGCAGGCAGTCGGACCACTCGGAGCACGCACGGCAGTGCTCGATGCCGTTGGAGGGATCGGTGCAGGAGCCGGTGCGGGGCATGCACTGGAAGTCGTTCGTGGCGACTTCCATGCACTGATAGCCGTCGGGACAGAAGACGTCGCGGTCGCAGGGCTCGGTGCAGACGTAGTTGTTGACGCCCTGCAGGCTCAGGCAATAGGCATCGTTGCTGCACTCGCCGTTGATCTGGCAGGGGTCGCACAGGGCGCCGTCGCCCACGCAGGAGCCGTAATCGTGGAAGCACTGGTACACGGCACTGGTGCCCGCATCGCAAGCACCGTCGCACCACGTGCAGTCGGCGACCCAGGCGCCCTGGCTCTCGCAATAGAAGGCCTCGGCGCAGTGGGAGTCGACCGGACAGGAGGCGGCCCGATCGGGATCGCACATGATGGAGCAGTAGCGTCCGCCTTCTTCGACGGAGGGATCAGAGGCCACGCAGCGGTCGGTCTGGTAGCCGCACTGCACATCCATGTCGCAGCTCTCACAGAAGTCGCGCGGCATGCAGATCGGCGTGCCGTCACCGGGGTCGCGGCAGACCATGTCCGGCGGGCAGTCGCGACCCGTGGTGCAGTCGTTGGTGCAATAGGCGGTGGCGTCCTCGGCGGACGTCGAGAAGCAGTCGTAGCCGGTGATGCAGGGCTCGACGGCGCAGGAGTCGCCGGGGCCGCCCGGGCCGTCCTCGAAGTCGACCGGGATGCACCAGTAGGAGTCCGTGCTGTAGCCGCAGTAGGTGCCCAGCGGGCAGGACACGCTGTTGTCGCAGGCGATGGAGCAGACGCCCTCGCGGCAGTCCACGAGGGAACCCTCGGGGCAGGAGGTGTCGGCTTCGCAGGCCTTGCAGTCCTCGGGCTCTTCGCAGAACTCGCCCAGGGAGGCGAGGGGGCGGCAGGTGCCGGACCAGCAGGTGTAGCCTTCGCGGCAGTCGGTGTTCAGTTCGCAGGTGGGCATGCAGAAGGAGATGTCGCCGAAATCGATGCATTCGCCCTTCGAGCACGGAGTGGCCTCGGCACAGGGAACCACGCACATGCCGTCGGGGAGGCCGAGATTGCACAATCCTGTGCAGTCGGTGTCGATGGTGCAGGGTGAACCCAGAGGCTTGCTCTTGGCACCGTCGTCACACGCGACCGAGAAAAAGGCCAGTCCGAGCACTACAACCAAAAAGAAAGAGCTTCGCATCATTTCGCTTGCCTCCGCATTCAGCTTGTATATTATTTAGCCCGGTAAGTCAAGTCTTACCCTCACAACCTTCTCTTCTTCTGCAAGGTGATTCATGAATTTTCGACTGTTTGCCCTCCTCGCCTGTTTTCCGGTCCTGATGTTCTCCTGCCAGGACGAACCCGCCAACGGCGACGTGGCCGGCCTGCACACCGCGAGCCTGCCCGCCGTGACCACCCCGTACCCGCGGCAGGCGCCCGACAGTGCATGGACCCCCGAGCGCTGCTCCATTGATTGGTACCCCTGCCCGCCCGTTGGCACCGGCCGCTATCAGACCATGGAAGACTTCCCGTTCTTCCCGGTCAACGACTGGGCCAAGGATCAGGCTGACGAGCAGGGCATGCTCTACATGCACGACCTCTATCAGATGCGTGCCGAAGGCAAAAAAATGATCATGCTGAGCGTCACGGCCGGCTGGTGCTCGGTCTGCCGTTCCCAGTTCCCCAACCTTTCCACCATCGCCACGATGTATCCCGATGTGGCGTTCCTGATCATCGTCGCCCAGGACACCGCCGGCGAAGCCTCGGATCTGGCCTACGCCAAGGTGTACTCCGACGGCTACAACTGGGATGACGACGCCAACATCTTCGTCACCAACGACAGCAACTTCCTGTTCGAGCGCTACATGAACATCGCGGCCTATCCGTTCAATGCGTTCATCGACATCTCCAACATGGAAATCATCTCCTACGAGAGCGGCCTGACCTCCCTGACCATCTACTCCGATGCCATCCAGTCCGCCCTGTCCAAAGTGAAATAAGTTCGGCCCTCAACTTTCTCCTCGTCCCGTCTGTCCATTCATCAACCAAAGGGGATCACCATGGCGAGCCCGTTTCGAACCTATGATATCCGCGGCCTCTTCCCTGAAGAGGTGACCGAGGAGCTGGCCTTCTCGGTGGGACGGGCCGCCGTCCGACGCTTCGGCTGGGAGAAGGTCTGCGTGGCCCACGACATGCGACCGTCATCGCCGGCGCTGGCCGAGGCGCTGGTCACCGGACTGACGCGAGAAGGCGTCGAGGTCGAGTTCCTGGGCATGACCTCCACGGACATGCTGTACCTGGCGGTGCTGGCCCACGCCAGGGACGGCGGCTTCATGGTCACGGCCAGCCACAATCCGGCCGCCTATAACGGCATCAAGGTCGTCCGCGGCCTGGCACTGCCGGTGGGACTGGACTCCGGGCTCTCGGATCTGGAGGCGTGGATCCTGGCCAACCGCTCCGTCTCCGCCGGCCGCGCAGTCTCATCCGCAGCGGTGCATCGCGTATCGTTCATGGACGAGTACCTGCGCATCCTCTTCGACCTTGTGCCGCCGTCGACGCTGCCGCCGTTCTCGGTCGTCGCCGACAGCGGCAACGGCATGGGCGGCCCCGTGTTCACCGCGGCGGCGGCCCACCTGCCGCTGACAACCCACCTCCTCTTCCCCGAGCCCGACGGGACCTTCCCCAACCACGACGCCAACCCCATGGAGCCCGAAAACCGGCGGGATCTGGAGAAGACCGTCGTCCTGCGGCAGGCCGACCTCGGCGTGGGCTTCGACGGCGACGCCGACCGCGTCTTCTTCGTCGATCATGCAGGGCACTTCCGGCCCGCCGACCACGTGCTCACGCTCCTGTTTCCGCAGGCCCTGCGCGCGCGTCCCGGCGCCGCGGTCGTGTACGACGTGCGCTGCTCCCGCCACGTCCCCGAGGCCATCCTGAGGCTCGGCGGCGTCCCGCACATGGGCAAGGTCGGACACGCCCACGCCAAGCCGGTCATGCACCGCCTCGGCGCGGCCATCGGAGGCGAGCTTTCCGGTCATTATTACATTCCCGTGCTCGGCGGCATCGTGGACTCGGGCCTGCTTTCCTTGTTGATGGTCCTTTCTGAGCTGGGCCGACTTGAGACATCTCTGGACGAGGCGCTTCATTTCGACCGGGAACTGTTCGCCAGCGGTGAAATCAACCTGAAAGTCGATGATTCTGATTCCGTATTAAGACGTCTTTTGAATAATTACCGAGATCAGGGTACAATGTCGCAGATTGACGGCCTGCGCCTCGACGCGCAGCACTACTGGTTCTCGGTCCGCACGAGCAACACCGAGCCACTGCTGCGCCTGAACGTGGAGGCTGATTCAAGTGACCTGCTGCTGCAGGTGACAACCCGGCTGCGTGAAGAAATCACGACCGGCTGACTGGGGTGAGATGGGCCGGTTTCTGCGACGCAACTGGAAATGGCTCACCGCGCTGGCGGTGACGGTGAGTTGCGTCATCGGCTGCATCGTCGGCTGGAACTACGTGCGTCGCCACTACCACGGCGAGGCCCTCGCCAAGCTCATCACCCAGGCCTTCAACAAGAACCGCCGCGGCCGCATGGAGATCGGCTCCGTGACCTGGCGCCCACGCGCCGTGCTCGACTACCTCTCCGGCCAGCCCACGCCCGTGAGCGTCACGGGACTGAAGCTCTACGATGTCCACGGCAAGCTCGTAGTCGACGTGCCGCACGCCACCGCGCTGATCTACCTCGAGCCGCTGCGCAGGAACACCTCGCTGGTCGTCGAGGACCTGGAGGTCGACGGCGGATACTTGCACGTGGAGATGTTCGCCAAACCCGAGGATCCGGACATCCTCGAGATCGGCGTGGTGGGTCTGTTCAGCCCCAGGACGGTCTCGCCGGGCCCGTCCGTGCTCGCGCCAGAGCCTTTCACGATCGACGTGCGCCGCTTCCACCTGAAGAACATCCGTGTCACGGGGGACATCCCGTCGGCCGATCTGGACGTCCAGGGACTGAGCCTCGAGGGCGGCTACCTGCATTACAACGGCCCGTCGATCTCCACGGCGCACCGTTTCCACCTGCAGGCGCTCCCGAAGGCTGAGAAGGCCTGGGTCAAGTTCCTCGGCCAGGAGATGAACTTCACCCGCGTCGAGTTCACCGACGGCGTCATGGATCCCCAGGAGGCGTGGGAGCTGCGCTTCGCCGCCAACGCCATCGAGGGCGGCACCACCCCGGTGCAGGCACGGGCACACCTGGGCGCCCACGGCGTGAAGGTCGACGTCGCCGCGACCAACCCCGGCCAGCTCGCCTCACGCTTCATCCCCTTTGTCGATCTCACCGACGGGCCCAACAGTTGGGCCAGCGTGATAATACGGGGCACGCTGCTCAAGCCGCGGGTCTGGGTGCGCGGCGGCGACCTGCGGTACACGCCACCCACGGGCGCGGTCGTCGAGAACCTGCAAGGCGGCCTCTTCTATCAGCGCAACAACACCCACGGGGTGGTGGCCTTCGAAGACGTCTCCGGCACCGTGCTCGGCGCCGGCTTCCAGTTCGAGGGACTGTGGGACCTGTTCAGCGGCAACATGGTCGGGCGCGTCTCCGGACACGATCTGCCGCTGCACGCGTTCGTCCCGGTCCAGTACGCGGACATGACGCCGCGCACCCTCGACGGGATGGCCACCTTCCGATGGGTGTATCCGTTCCGCAACCACGTCGAATTCGCCTGGGACACCACCGGCGCCGGCGGCCTTCTGCAGACGATGCAGTACAAGGGCAGCCTGCTGTATTCGGACAAGCGCTTCATCCTCACGGGCAACCAGTTGACCTCGCCGGTGCTGCGCGTGAAGACCTCAGGCACGCTGGAGCCCGACGGACGGCTCGCGCTCCAGATGGACGCAGGTGCGGCACAGTTGTCCACCCTGCTGGCCCGCCTGGGGCTTCCCCCGCTGGCGCGCAACGGCACCTTCACCGGCCGCATCCTGGGCACCCTGGACAATCCCCGGCTCGAAGGGCAGGTTCAGGCCGGCGGCATCAAGGTCGGCGGCATCAAGGCCCCCGGTGCGCACGGCTACGTCGTCGCCACCACCCAGCGCGTGTCGATCTCCGGCGCCACGGTGAACGTCGCCGGCGGCA
>PHAZ01000250.1 GCA_002841825.1 Deltaproteobacteria bacterium HGW-Deltaproteobacteria-22
TCCTGTGCACCAATGACATCGACCTGGTCCTGCTCGACGTGATGATGCCCGGCATGGATGGTTTCGAGGTGACCCGCCGGATCCGGGCGAACAACGCCCTGAAGCGGATCCCGATCATCCTGGTCACCGCGCTGCGGGGCATCGAGGACCGGGTCCGGGGCATCGACGCCGGTTGCGACGATTTTCTCTCCAAGCCGGTCGACAAGACGGAGTTGATCGCGCGCGTCCAGTCCCTGCTGCGGGTGAAGGCCTACAATGACCTGTTGAAGAACTACCAGGTGCAGCTGGAGAAGGACGTCGCCGCCAGGACCGAAGAACTGAAAACGGCCTTCGAGCAGCTCAAGGCTTCGTCCCTGGACACGATCTACCGGCTGTCCATGGCCACCGAGTACAAGGACAAGGACACCGGCGCGCACATCAAGAGGATGAGCCGATACGCCGCAGCGGTCGCACGGTACATGGGGATCAATGAACATCTGGTCGAGACCATTCTCTTCGCGGCGCCGCTGCACGATCTGGGCAAGCTGGGCATTCCCGACGCCGTGCTGCTGAAGCCGGGAAAACTGGACGCGCAGGAATGGGAGATCATGAAGAAGCACTCGAAGATCGGAGGCGACCTCCTCATGGGTTCCAGCTCCGAGTACATCAATTTTGCCGAGATCATCGCCCGAGGTCATCACGAGAAGTGGGACGGAAGCGGCTATCCTGACGGACTCAAGGGAAACAAGATCCCCATCGCGGTGCGCTGCTGTTCCATCGCCGACGTCTTTGACGCGCTGACCTCCCGTCGACCCTACAAGGAACCGTTCTCGGTGGAAGAGGCGCTGAAGATCATCTCCGACGGACGGGGAAGCCACTTCGATCCGGCCGTCGTCGATGCGTTTTTCGCCATCCAGGAGGAGATCATGGCCATCCGGAATGAATACGCAGATGGGTCCCAGTTGGCAGTCTGAACAGGTGCCGTCGAAGGCCCATCGGCTAGGGGCGGTTCTGCAGCGCCAGCAGGACCCCCGAGGCAATCAGGAGCAGGCTGGTGAACCGCCGGAAGGCGGCCTCCGAGACCCGCTGGTGCAGAAGCATGCCCGCCCGGGCGCCGGCGAACGATGCCGGAAGCAGGATCAGCGCCCACCACAGGGACCTCACCGAGTACAGACCGAGGCCGGCGTACATCGGGATCTTCACGCAGGTCATGCACAGCCAGATGCCGATGAGCGCCGCGCGGAAGGCGTCCTTGTCCAGCCGCAGGGACTTGAAGTAGAGGATCAGGGGCGGGCCGGCGACGCCGAAGAGTCCGCCCAGGATGCCGCCGGTCGCCGAGGCGGCCAGCAGATGCCATTTCTGCGTGAACGAGAACCGCAGGTGCGCCTCGAGCAGCAGATAGTAAAACCCCAGCACCACGATCAGCAGGCCCAGGAAGAACGCCAGCCGGGATGAGTCGACGGCCCCGAGCAGCCATGCGCCCAGCGCGAGGGTGGGCAGGGCCGCGGCCAGCACCAGGGCCGTGCGGCGCCAGTTTTGGAGACTCCGCGACTGCCAGGTCACGGCCACCTCCGTGGGCAGGCACAGCAGCAGGAACACCGGCACGAAGAACTTCAGGTCGCCAAAGGCCAGCGCGAACAGGGACACCGAGACCATGCCCGAGCCGAACCCGGCCAGGGCGTACACGATCTGGCCGAGTGCGACGATGGCGGCCACGAGCAGGAGTTCTTCGACGGAGGAAAACGGCATGGGGCGGTTATATCACCGATGGGGCGGGAACGCACCTGCGGGCGGCGGGCGGGGGTCTTTCCTCTTGTATCCCCGGGTAGCGGCGAGCGTGAGCGAGGACGAAGAACCTGGAGGGACGTTCCGGCCACGTCGTGGCCTCAGGTGGCGGGCAGGCGCCCGGTTTTGGATGATCCGGCGCGTGCTTCGACGCGCCTCAGTGCTGGGGCCAGTTGCGGCGAGCATGAACGCAGACGGGCGCACGGAATCTCTTCCGTCTATTCCGCGGTAAAACTCTTCTGTCTTTTTCTTTTTCCGTTTTCTTCGATTAGCAGACGTCGTCGGGCGGGATCAGGAGCGGTGGTATTTGTCGGAGAGGCGGACGATGTCGTCCTCGCCGAAGTATTCGCCCATCTGCACTTCCATCAGGATCAAGGCGCCTTCGGTCTGGGTGTTGCGGATCCAGTGCACGGATTCCTTCGGGATGCGCACGGTGAAGCCCTTTTCCACAAGGAAGCGGTCGTCGTCGAGGCGGAAGATGCCCTCGCCGCGGATGACGGTCCAGTACTCCTCGCGGTGGAAGTGCTTCTGGCAGCTGATCTCCTGGCCGGGATCCAGCGAGATGATCTTGGTCTGGGAGAACTCGGTGGTCAGCAGGCTCTTGTAGAAGCCCCACGGGCGGAACACGGCGTCTTGGTGCAGGGAGTCGGTGTGCAGTTGGGTGAAGTCCATGCGGGGATCCCAGTCGAGATCCTCGATGAGCAGCTGGTGGAACTGGTCGCGGGACAGACCGTTGATGACGCGGTCGCGGGCGTCGAGCACCGGAATCAGGGTGCGGCGCGAACCGAACACCACCTTGATGACCTCGTCGAAGGGCGTGTCCACGTGGACGGCCTCGACCGTGGAGAGCGGAAGGACGGACAGGGACGCTTCCATCGAGCGGGCCCGGAGGAGGCCTTCCCGAAGCAGGTTCTCGTCGATGACGCCCTCGAGCCGGCCGTAGGCGTCGATGACGATGAGGGCCTTGCCCGGGTTGTGGTGGATCTTCTGCAGGGCGTCGAACAGGGTGGCGCCGCTGGAGATCAGCGCAGGAAGAATCGACGGCCTGACGGGCTCGGCACGTTCGATTGTCTTTTGTGTTCTTACCATGGACTTGACCATGACGCTTCTCCTCGAAGTGAACCTCGTTGAAAAAACTGAGGTCCACGTCGCCCTTGCTCGCAAGGCTCGTGCCATTTACGGGATTGCGCAAAAAAAGGCAAGTATTTTAGTGATTACCCAGCGCCGGCGGCTACTTTTTGGACGAATTGGTTCTGTGTGGATGTTTATCGAAGGTTTTTGGGGGCGAGGTTTTTAACCCAAGGTGTGAAATAATGATACACTGTGCTCTGAAATCACGTTCTCTCGGGCGCACGAGGCCTTGGAAATATCAGGTTTGGGCGGCTCCATGGGCCGTCAAATCTCTTGTACCATGGACTGATTCACTATATCGTGGGGCGATTCGGATGGAGGAAGTGCTGATGGCATTAAATGAGAAAATGCAACATGTCGACCCCCCCAAGATGATTGAGATGCGCACGGAGAGCGACGTGCGGGCTTTCGTGAAGCTGATCCTGGACAAGAGAAGCCATGTTGTGAAGAGCCGCAAGGCTTTCGGCGATGTCGTTGAGGTCGTGTGCGAGCTGCCCAAGGTGCCCGGCGCGTCGGAGTTTGCGCCGTTGCGCTCGTTTTCGCTGTTCTTTCCATTGACGGGGAGCGCGACTTCGTCCTTTCGTGAACGGTTTATCAAGAAATTGTTAAACGGACAGAGCGAAAAGGATGCCAAGAAACTGGAGCCATGGGAGACCTTCCATGAGGAATCCGATCTGGTCATGCACTTCGGGCTCTCGGCTCCGCTGGAGGCGGGCAACCTGAAGATGTTCGTCTTCACGACGTCGCCGCGCAGCGAGGGCGTGCTGGCTGCGCTCACCGAGATCCGGGCCAACCTCAAGGGCGTGCGCGTCCAGGACTGGTCGGATCAGGCCGACCGGTTCCGTCCGATGTGGCTCGGCCCCGGCGTGGTCGCCGGTTTGCTGGCCGTCGCCGCGCTGGCCCTGGCGCTGCTGCACGGCCGGGGCAACGTGTACCACTTCGGGCATACGGCCACCTCGGGCATCCCCAACCTGGTGGTCGCGGGATTCTTCCTGTCGCTTGCGATCCTGGCGCTGCTGCGCCGCGTCGCGGTCACCTACGCGTTCCTGACGATCGCCCTGGCCACCACCCTGGTGCAGGTGCTCCTGGGGTATGTCTTCGGCCAGAAGGGCTCCTGGAACTTCGGGTCCTGGGTGATCGCCCTGTTCAACCTGTTCCTGTTGATCTGGATCCCGGCCCGCGGCCAGGATTTCCAGTTGTTCTCCGTGCGCGAGTTCTGGCGCAAGATCACCTTCCGATAGACATGGCCCGGACCCTCCGGTTTCCGTTCTGAGCGGATCCGGCGGGAGGAGTTGCTTGATCCGATGGAAGAACGGGATCCCCTGATTGGACAAACCCTTGGCAACTACCATGTGGAGAGCCTCCTGGGCGCGGGTGCCATGGGTCAGGTGTTTCTGGGGATCCATCCGCAGATTGACCGGAAGGTCGCAGTCAAGGTGCTCAATCCGGGCATGCATGCCCGCTCGGACATGGCGACCCGGTTTCTCGCCGAGGCCCGGGCGGTCAACCACATCAACCACCCGAACATCGTGCAGGTGTTCGACTTCGGGACGCTCCCCGACGGGCGTCTCTACCTGGTCATGGAGTTTCTGACCGGCGAGGATCTCGGGCAACTGCTCAAGCGCAAGGGGGCCCTGTCGATGCAGGAGACCCTGCTGATGGTCCGTCAGATCGCCTCCGGGCTGGACGCGGCCCACGAGACGGGCATCATCCACCGGGACCTGAAGCCCGACAACGTCCGCATCATCGATTCGAAGCTCGGGGTGACGGTCAAGTTGCTGGATTTCGGGATCGCCAAGCTCGTGGAGCCTGAGCTTCAGAGCGGTGATCGCACCAACACCGGCATCATCATGGGGACCCCGTCCTACATGAGCCCGGAGCAGGCCATGGGTCGTGTCGACGAGATCGGCCCCGCCTCCGACATCTACTCCCTGGGCGTGATGACCTATCAGATGCTGTCCGGACGCCTGCCGTTCGAGGGGGATTACGTGCCCCAGATCCTGGTCAAGCACGTCTCCGAGCCGCCCACGCCCATCACCCAGTTCATTCCCTCCTTCCCGATCCCGGTGTGGCAGGTGCTGCAGAAGGCCCTGGACAAGAATTCCGGGGCGCGCCCCGCCACGGCCGGTGATTTCTTTCAGGAGCTCTGCGGCGCGGTCGCCGCCGTCGAACCGTCGGTCACCATGCAGGCCCATCCATCGGTGGAAGCAGGGCCGGCCACCGGGGAAGCCGGAGAATCGGGGACGACCCGGACTGTGGTGGATTCACCGTTCCGACGCCGGAAGGTGGTTCTTTTCGAACTGGTCGCGTTGGCCGCCGTCGCCCTGGTGGGCGCATGGGTATTGTCGCGGATCTGGGTCGCCCAGGGGAGTCCCTGGGCAGCCTTCGTGGCCGTCCCCGGGGCGGCCGTCATCCCCGGCACGGCCCCGGCAGCTCCCGAGCTCCTCGAGCCCGCTGACGCAGCGTCGTTTTCACCGCGCAATCGCGCCCACATGCTGCGCTGGCAGCCCGTGCCCGGCCGTGAGGCGGCCGCGCACGAGATCGAGCTGGTCCGGGTCGCGCCGGCGCCCAAGGCCTTCCCCGCCTGGCGGGCCCCGGACGGTCAGGCCTATCTGGTCATCCCCTGGGAGGCCCTCGGGGCCGACGGGGGCACCTTCCGCTGGCGGGTCCGCCAACGGGATGGCACCGCGTGGTCTGCGTGGCGCTCGTTCTCCTTCCATCCCTCGGCGCTGGCGCGCATCAGGGCCGACGGGGTCCTGCGCATCGGCATTGAAAAGATCCAGCATCCGCCCTTTGTCTCGTGGAGTCCGGAGCTGGGCCGCTACACCGGCTTCGACGTCGAGCTGGGCGAGCTCGTCGCCGCCGAACTGAAGGTCAGGGTGGAGCTGGTGCCCCAGGGCTGGGACCAACTTCTGGCGGCCTCCCTCCCGGACCCGTACGACGTCGTGATCTCGGCGGTGAGCATCACGCCCGAGCGGTGCAGGCTCCACGGGTTTTCGGAGCCCTACCTCGCCACCGGACAGCGCCTGGCCAGCAAGACGGACCGGCCCACCGGGCCGCGGGATTCCTTCATCCTGGGGGTGCAGCGGAACACCACCTCGGAGAAGCTCGCCCGGGCGACCTTCAAGGCTGCCGATCTGCGGGTCTTCGAGACCAACGATCTCACGTTCGAGGCCATGTTCAAGGGCGAAGTGGAGGCCCTCATCATGGACGACGTGCTGATCACCAGCCGGACCGACACCGCCGCCTGGAAGCTCGTGGGCGAGCTCCTGAGCCGTGAAGGCTACGGCATCATGCTTCCGGCGGGTGAGCCCGAGTTGAAGGCCGCCGTCGACGGGATCCTGGCCGCCCTGC
>PHAZ01000251.1 GCA_002841825.1 Deltaproteobacteria bacterium HGW-Deltaproteobacteria-22
CTCGCAATCACTGTTCCTTGACATCCGTCTGACCCTCGGGGATAGTACCCTCCGGAGGCCAAAATCGTCATGAAAGTTCCTATCCCCGGGAGCGTTACCGCCCGCAACGGAAGGTTGACCGAACAAATGGGACGGAACGTCCGCAGACGAGATTTTTCCAGCAGGAAACGGTGAGTCGGGGAGCCTAAACGAAGTCTTCGCGGACTCCAAACCCGGCTCGGGAACCCAAAACGAAGTCTTCGCGGACTCCAAACCCGGCTCGGGAACCCAAAACGAAGTCGTCGCGGGTCCACAACCCGTCTCGGGAAGCCGAATCGAACTCGTCGCGGGCTCACACCACGACCCGGGAAGCCGAATCGAAGTCGGCGCGGTTCCACAACCGGCTGGAAATCGCGAATCGAAGTCGTCGCGGTTCCACACCACGACCCGGGAAACCGAATCGAACTCGTCGCGGTTCCACACCACGACCCGGGAAACCGAAACGAAGTCGGCGCGGCTCCACACCACGACCCGGGAAACCGAAACGAAGTCGGCGCGGCTCCACACCACGACCCGGGAAACCGAAACGAAGTCGTCGCGGCTCCAAAACCTTGGGTGAGATATGCCCGCGGGCTCTGTTCGGCGCCAACCGTCAACCGGGTAAGCGACGGTGATCCGGTCTGGAGCGCACCTGTTGAATCTCACAGTGGATGGGCAGGTCCGATGATCCCCGCCTTATTCCAATTCCAAGTACCCGCAACGCGGGTTGCACAGACCAGCCCAGGCGTCGGGCGACCGGGGAACCGGTCGCGCCACCCTGGGAAAACATCAAAAGAAATAAATCCCAGGAGCTTTTAAGCGGTTCTCCACCTTGGTATCAGACGGGATCATCTAGCCTGACCACCGCTGTCAGAAGTGCAGGGAAGCGACCGCACCGAAGGTGGCCCAGAGGGCGAAGGTCCCTTCGGAATCCTCGAGCGGGAAGAGGCGGTACATCCGGAAATATCCGCCTATGGAGAGCTCCGGCGAGAGGAAGAAGGAAAGGCCTACACCGAAGCCCAGCATCGGACCGACGGCCATCTCGATGGCGTCGGAGGTGGAGTCGGTCTCGGTGTACCAGGCACCGCCGATGATGACCGCAGCCCAGAGATCCCAGTCCGCGTGGTGGAGGTATGCCCGCCCCTCCGCGGCCAGTTGAACGTGCAGCACGGTGGACTCCCGCCGGACTTCCTGATCCTTGTAGTCGATGGAACTTGCGCCGGCGTGAAGGCCGAAGGCAAAGCCAGGCTGCGGGCGATACAGGCCGGTGTATTGGACACCGAAGCCGCCGGTGTCGCCCTCGAACATCCCGTACACCCCCCCGGCCCCCTCATGAACCCAGCCCGTGCGGACCGGGATGAAGACAGGCGACGATGGCAGCGGCGCGGAGGCATTCGGCTGCGGCGTCTCCTCAGGCGGAATCCCCTCGTCGTTTTCCTGCGCGAGGGTCGGGAGCGGCGCCAGGAACAGAATCGTTGCGAAAAGAGATGGTATCATTCTTTTCATCATGGATACTCCTGCGGATTGCTGCCGGAGACCGGACGTTCGTCCTCATGGGGGATCAGGTACACACCGGAGACGACGTCGGAGAGCGGACGGTGGGTTTCATCAAAGATCGCCCAGATCCACCCGATGCCGAAGGTGGCCAGGGAGACCATCGCGACCCATTCCCGCAGACACAGGCGCAGGGGCCCCGGTGACGTGTGGTCGGCGGTGGTGTAGTCGAGTTTCCAAAGGAACATGCCCGGCGTGCGGCCGGCGAACGCGGCGATGAGGTACCGGCAACTCGTGAATGTGGCGGTGACGGTGATCCAGAAGCCCATCACCCGGCCGAAGAACGAGGCCAGGGTGACAGCCAGGAAGTCGTACCAGGCCAGGCCCGCAGGCACGTCGAGGCCGCTCATGAACCAGCGAACGTAGACCGTGGCGGCAAACGCAATCACGGGGGCCAGGATCAGCAGGTCGGTCAGGCCGGTGGCGAAGCGGCGGGGAAGAGACGCCTGCCACAAGGCGCGGCGGCCGGCAGCGAGGTGGATCTGGGCCCGCAAGACCGGAAGATCCTCGTGCGAACTTGGCCGGCGAACTGCACGGGCGGTCATCGCTGGCCCCCTTTCGGCCGATTCTTCATGGACGGTGGAACCGGGGCCGGCAAGACCGTCGGCGGCTTCCGGAACCAGACCACCAGAGACTGGATATTTTTGTGCACTGTACCCCTCCCCTCCAGCAACGAGCCGGCCTTCAGGCTCTCGCGGTACGCCTGGCCGCCGGTAAACCCCGAACCTGCAGCAGGCTTCACGAGCTTGCCATAGTGATGCCGGCGCTTGAGGTCACACGCCGAGGAGAACCGGATGAGCCCGTTGCGGTGGACAGAGAAGTTCTGCCGGCAGCCCGGGGTGATCAATCCCGCACCATAGCCCAGCGGTTCCTTGTGGGGAATCACCCACGAACCGCTCTGCACCCGCACCAGGCTCCATGCCTCTGCATTGAAGGTGAACTCCAGCTCCACCTGCGAGCGCGCGGCGGGAAACACAGCCGTGACGCCTGCCTCGAAGGGCATCACACGAAACAGCGATCCCAGCGGATCAAGAGCACCTGGCAGCGTGGCGACGGCCTCACCATCGAGCTCGGCCGAGGAGGAAAAGCCGACCCGGATCAAGCCCGGAGAGCGCTCGAGCACGTCACAGCGTTCGAGCTGGCCCAGGGAGGGCGGCAGCATCTTCGCGCAGGGCGGCGCGTCGGCGAAGGTCTCCCACGTGGCCTGGCCCGCGAACTTGAGCTTGCGGCCGTCGACGACGGCCTTCGCGTGCACCGCACGCAGCGGACCCGAGTCGCCAGGCACGAGGGTGGGGGACTCCCGGAGCGTCGGGTCGAGGAGCCAGGTGCCCGCTGCCAATGACGGCCAGGGACCGAGCTCGCCGGTGGACGGTGAAAAGATCAGTTCGCGGCCGGCCAGCGAGAACAGCACCACCGGATTGGAATACTCGACGGTGGACGGGATGCGGTTGGCGATGACCTCGTGATCGCTCAGAAAGGCGGTGCGCACGCTTCTTGCCTCGGGCACGAAGAGGCGCAGGGCCGCGTCGAACAGCATGGCACGCTCGGTCACCGTGACGGCGCGATGCTTGAGCACCTCGAGCAGCGGAACCGGCGGGCGCTTCAGAGAAAGGGTGCGGAAGGCGGTCATCACCGTCGACCGCAGCGTCTCCACGCGGGCCACCGGCGTCGGCTGGAGAGCCATCTCCTTGTTCAGAAACTCCGGCCACAGGGAACTGTCGGCGCGGGTCCCCGAGTGAGCCGTCACCGTGGGATAGCGGCGGGCCTTGAGTACTGCGGCCAGGGCGGCTGCGTCCTTCCACGCCGAGACGACCACGCGCGGCAGGCGCCCGTACAGTTCATCGGTGATCTCGATGCGCCGGCCGCTGCCCACGCCGGAAAAGCCGACGCCCGGGACGTTTTTGCAGGTGACCGTCACCTCCGGCGGGGCGCCTGTGAGCATGCAGCCGGCCGGCGGATCCACCAGGGCGAGGTGGGTGATGCCGCGAAACCTGTACTCCAGGAAGTCGATGGGGCGGACCTTCTGCAGGGGCCAGCGCGCCTCGTACGGAACGACCGGTGCCACCAGATCCTCGAGCCTGGTGCGACGCACCAGCCGTGACCCCGGCATCACCCCGACATGACTGATCACGGTCTCCCGCCAGGGGGTCGAAAGCGGCGTGAGCTCCTCGGTAAACGGCGTGACCTCATTGATCGCGTGGGCGGGTGTGCTGACCTTCCGGCCGGTCCCCGGGGCGACCGAGTAGGCAGCCAGCACCGTGAACTTCTGCGTCCCGGCAAGCCAGCGGACCCGCGGGTCGAGGAACACATCCATGGCCAGCATCGAGTGGACTTCCTCCTCGATCGTGCACTCGGTGACGGCGCGACCGTCGGCGGCGACGGTCACCATGCACTTCTCGGAGATGATTCGGGCATCCTGCCTGGGCAGTTGGGCCATCGCAGGAGTGGTCAGGCTGAACAGAACCAGCGGCAGGACGGAGCAGCGGACGAAAAGAACGAAAATGCGTTCACGACGGGTTCCGGTTCTCATTTTCCCACCTCCAGCCGGACGGAAAGCCTGTCCAGACGGGCAAACGCCGCGATGGTGTCCACGAAGGATGCGTACTGTGCAGCGCTCACGCGCCTCGAGGGGAGTTCCAGTCTCGCGGTGAAACGAATCCGGCGCGGCTCGACGGTGACCTTCCAGGTGAAACCAGCGACGGAGGTCCTGACCGGCTGTGACTCGGGCAGGCTGCGCACGGTCAAGGGCTTCGCGGACTCGAAGGTCTCTTCGAGCTCCAGGATCATGTTCGAGCGCAGCAGCACCGGATGCCGTCGGGCCGGGTTGGGCCGCAGCAGGAGCCAGGGGAGCAGGCGGTCGAACTCCGGCAGCGCGCGCAGGGCCAGCGGAGACCAGACGAAGTCCCCGTCGACACGGTAGTACGGCGCGGGCGTCTCCACCTCGGCCGAAAACGCGACGAACGCGTCGAACTTCCACGGATCGGTCCACGTGAACCGCGTCACCCTCGCCTGCGGGGACAACTTGCGCCCGAACTCGGCACCAAGGAGATCGCGCTCGGCCACCGGCGCATAGCCGATCGCCCGGCGCAGCACCGTGTCGGAGTAGCCGCGCCCCTCCAGCTTCGACTTCAGCAGCAGCGTCTTTTCATCCTTGTATTTCGAGGACATGACGAAGCGGAGCAGGTTGTCTGCAGGCATGGATGCCGGAATCCGCTCGAGCACACCCCCCTGGGGCGTACCCACGACGTAGTGCTGCTCACGCTCGGCCCAGCTCCAGACGTAACGGTCCAGCGGCGCCCAGGTGGGGTCGAGCATCGTGAAGGTTCCGTCGTCGTTCTTCACGGCCACGACCGAATGGTTGAACTGGTCGGCCGGCTCGTCCTCCACCCGCGCACCGGCCATGGTCATCGCCGGATATGCCGTGAAGCCGGCCGCCCGGGCCATGGTCACGAGCATCGACGCGATGTCCTTGCACACGCCGGCGCGCTCCTCGAAGACCTGGGAACCGGCGTGCAGCAAGTACCCCTCCGATTTGCCCATGGAGAAGCCGCGGTACCGGATGTTGTTGGCCACCCATCGGGTGAGGATGGCCAGCTTCTGATCGCGTGCGGTGATCCCGCGCACCAGCTCGGACACCTTCGCCCGGATCTCCGGGGTGGGCTCGAACTGCTTCTCGTTGACCTCATGGAACCAGCGGCTCTTGGCCTGCCAGTCAGGCACCGTCGCCAGCACGATCTTGGGCAGGCTGTCGGACGGGAACGGCATCATCGGCTCGTGCTCGAAGGCCGGGAGATCGCGCATCACCCACCGGCGGGTCGTGGTCGTGGACGTGTACGAGGACGAGGACGCGATCGGGCCGTTGTACTCCCGCACGTGCAGGCGCATGGCAGCAGGCATGACCAGGATGTATTCCTGCTCCAGGACCGGATACGGATCCTCTCCGAACAGGATCTGATCATAGAAATGGCCCTTCATCGGCGGCACGAACTCCTGCTCCTCATCGGCACCGAGGTAGGCGATCATGAAGCCGCGCTTCCGGGTGGTCACCTCGAGGCCCATGCCCGGCTCAAGCGCAGGGAGGCTCACGATCTTCATGAAGAAGCGCCAGAGGATCCATCCGGCGGGCTGCGGCACCATCGCCACCTCCGGCTGGATCGTCCTGCACCCGCCGCTGGACCAGCACAAACTGACCGAAACGATGTCCACCGCGTTGGTGTTGGGATCCACGTCGAAGCGCAGCGTGGACAGTTGCGCGGCGCCTTTCGGTGTCTGGATCTTGTATAGTTTCTTTTCCATGACCGTGGATGCACCGGTGGCCGCGACCGTGGTGTGCACCTCATGATGGGCGATCACGACATCCGCGCCGGGCACATCGGCCGCGGCGAGCCGTGACTGGACCGACGGAGCGCTCATCATTGACAGGAAAAACAGCAGGGATTGAAGCGTCATGAGGCCTCCCGGGATGCCCCGCACCGTAGCCCAGACGCGCCCCCGGATGCAACGCATAATCGTGTTGGCATGCGATTAGACCCGGAGATCGACGACACTCGTCAAGGAAATGATGGGATAATTATTTGTCAGTCGCCGGGGCCAGGGTCAACTGGTTGCGGGTACGCTCGCGCAGCGTCAACTGCACACGCCCGTCCTTCCATAGGATCAACAGGGGACCGGCGGG
>PHAZ01000252.1 GCA_002841825.1 Deltaproteobacteria bacterium HGW-Deltaproteobacteria-22
ATCAAACCATGGATGCTCTTCGACTTCGCGACACGTGACATTCGCAGCCGCCTGGCATCGCTGGTCCTGGACCGCGGCTATGACGACGGCATCCTGTCACTCCTGGCGGGCTCAGTCCCCAACGCGTTCTTCATGGGAGACAACATCGAGAAGGTGCTCGAGTCTTTCTTCAGCGACCCCGGCCGCACCAACTCGTTCCACCAACTGGAGAAGGAACTGTACATCGGCGCCACCGACCAGGACACGTCCGAGCACGTGGTGTTCGGTGGTCTGGGCTGGCGGGATGTGCCGATCAGCCGCGCCGTGCACGCATCGGCGGCGCTGATTCCGTTCTATGCGCCCCAGTTCGTCGCAGGCCGCTGGTTCATCGACGGCTCCTTCACGCGCACCTCCGAGATGGAGGTCGCCATCGCCAAGGGCGCCACCCTGATCGTCATCGTGGATCCGCTCGTGCCGATCCGCACGCAGGCCTCGGGCACCGTGCGCGGCAGGGGCGGCGTGTATGCGGGCATCCAGGGCCTCAAGGCGCTCGTGAACACGCGCTTCCTCGGCGGACTGCCCCGCCTGATGACGGCTCATCCCGAGGTCGACTTCCTCGTGTTCATGCCGGAGGAAGAGGACATGCTGCTGATGAGCGGCTCACCCCTGCGGTACCGCTATCGCATGGAGATCGAGCGCGTGGCCTATGACGCAGCCAGTTCCCGTCTCCGGAGCGACTGGGCCCGCGTGAAACCCATGTTGTTGCGACACGGGCTGAATCCCCGCGACCCCGAGGATCCCACGCGGGCTTGAAAGGTTCCCTCATGATCCGATCGAGAATGCTTCCACTGTTTTTCGCCGCGCTGGCGACCTTCGCGCCGTTGGGCTGCAACCAGCGGCAACTGGACCTGATCGAGGACGATCGGAGTCCCCGGGCCGGCACCACGGATCCGGGAAAGAGCGACGCCACCCAACTGAAGAACAACGCCCACGAGATCCCGGTCCGGCCTGTCGATGACCACATGGACCGGTTTCAGTCCGCTGGCACCCGGCTCGTCTTCCGCGATCTATCGATCGCGCCGTCCTTCCACTGGGACAACGCCGAGTACCGCCTGTTCCAGTTCCTGTACCGGCTGATGCTGGTCTGGGATCAACTTTCCTACCGGTCGGCCGAGGAGGCCGAAATCTCCACGTTCTTCCAACTTCTGTTGAACGCACAGTTGACCGACGAGGATTCCCCTCCGGGCCGCTTCCGCGAGGTCCGGGCCTACGCGATGCCGATCTTCCTGAAGAAAAGGATTCCCGAGAAGCACCGGCCGTCCTTCACGCCGGCTGAACTCGAGAAGGAAGCCTTCGCCCTCTACGACCGGGGCTTCAACATGAACCAGCCCAGACAGGCCGAACTGCGGACGTTTCTGGCGCATTTCGGTGAAGTAGGCTGGCGGGATCATACATATGTGCCCGAGGATCGGACGGAGGAATTCGCCGCCGCCCTGCGCGACGAGACCATTCAACTCGACCGCGAGGACGCGCAGTCGGTTCGCCGCTGCATCCAGCAGTTCTCCCGCAAAGGCCAGATCCCGCGATGCGAATTCGGACGGTACACCCTCGAGTGGACCCCGGCCGGCGGCCTCCTGTCGTCCGCACCGGACAACCACATCCCCTCGCTGGAACTGTCGGTGACCCTCGACACGGGCCGAGGCCGCGATCTGTTCCAGGACATGCTCACCGCCTACCAGAAAAAACCGGGCTGGTTCACCCCTGGAATACAGTTGCCACAGATCCCTCTCTATGATCGATATGTCATTGCAGCAACAGGCCCCGACGCCCTCAGTTATGACAGCACCATGCCTCCGGGAAACCCCGGCTGGCCCCAGAACCTGCGACAGACGGACTGGGAGCATTTCTCCGGTCCGCTGCTCGACGTTACCGTCGATCCCGGGATGAAGACCGACCTCTCCTCCTGTGGGCCGAGCCTGCTGGACAGCCTGTCCATCTTCTCGCGCTATGCCGGGGAGATCCGTGGAAGGCCCGGGGATGGCCTGACCTCCTCGAGGCTGTTCCCTTCCCTGAACGACGGAGAAGTGCTCGAGCGGACATGGACCATGCTGTGGTTCCTTCACGCCGCCGCGTCGGGACACCACACTGCGCTGGGCCTCAAGCCTGGCTGTGAAAACCACGCGCTCAAGTTCCTGGCGGTGCGCGCCTTGTGGCTGCTGGCCAGCCAGGAAACCGGCCCGGACCTGGAGTCAGCCTCCCTGATCCTCCTTTTCCGGACGCTGCTGTCCCAGCACCTGCCACCACAACCGGCCAAGGAAGAGGTGACGGCGACGACTGAGACGCTCCCGACGCCGGCTCCGCCCGAGGCCAAACCCGTCGTCGTCCCGACGTTCAGCAATGTCTGTGATCCGAAGAATTTCCCCGAACTGGAAAACCGCGACCTGCTCGTGCAGCACATTGAAGCAGCATGGACGCTCCTTGCTCAGACCGAAATCTTCCTGACCTCGAGCACCGCGCCGTCAGTGGCTGGCGTGCAACTGGTCCCCCCCGACCGCCTCAAGAGCGCCCGTGCAGGCCTCCAGAATCTGAGCTTCCAGAGAACCTACCTGCCTGCCCTGCTGCGCTTGAACCCCGAGCGGGTCTCCTACCGCCGTGCCAAGGATGCGCTGGATTATTACCTCCAGATTTCAGCCGAGGCGCGTCGCTCCATAAAAGGCCGCTGAGTCCGGAAACGGCTCCCCACGCCTGCAATACCCCGATCATCCGTTTGCACCGGGTGCTCCGACGTGCTAAAACCCATATGGGATGAATGGCTGGCCTTTTGCCGCGTCTGCCCCATGACTGGAGGTGCTCCGATGAAATGGTTCATGCCTATCGCCTTATGCTGCCTGCTTGCACCTTCGGCGGCGATCGCCAAAGTCTGCTTCGCCTGCAAGGACGCCAAGCCGTCAGCCTTTGTGTGCTCAGCCTCCGACACCTTCACCGCGCGCAAGAACGCGAGGAAACTCGGCTGCAATATCACGAGTTTCTCAGGTTCCTGCAAATGCGGTGCCGAGGTCTCCAACAAGGTCAGGCTCGATCTCGAGCTGGAAAAGCGCTACTTCGGCTGGCTCTAGCTGCATCGAAAACCGACAAAAAATGCATTTAGTCTCCCACCTTTTATTGTTCATATTTTTCTTAACAGCATTTCCGTACACCAGCTGGTCGCGCTGTCCGCCCCAGTCACGGGCATGGGTAAAACTGGAACCCGCTGTCCTGTCAACCCGCGCTGACCACCTGCGTACCTTCGCCAGGCCATGCACGGCCGTCCTCGATCGGGTCGGCGATCATTATCTCGTCTCTGCCCCTCCTGCCGCTTTCCAGGAGTGGGAGTATCAAGGCTTCCGCTTCGTCCACATTGGCGCCGAACCCGTGCCTCCGCCGGCGATCCGCTGGAACGAGATCGGTCCGCGCCTGGTGGACCTGGTGATCTCCAATCCAGGCATGACGCGCCTGCACCGGCTCGGATTCACCACCACCGGACTTCCCCTGTTCGCCCTCGAGATCACCGACGCCCCGGGCGAGTCCACCGCGAAGCCGATCGTGCGCCTCACGGGAGCCCATCATGGCAACGAAACCGTGAGCACCGACATCGTCTTCGGCATCGCCGCCTTTCTGGTGAGCCCTGAGGCCCAGCCCCTGCGGACCACCTTCTCGTTCTGGCTGTTTCCGGTCGTCAACCCCGAAGGCTTCGAGGTCCGCGATCGCTACAACGACTCCGGCGCCGACCTGAATCGCGACTACGGCCTGTACTGGGCCGACGACACCGCCCCGTTCTCCCAGCCGGAGACACGCGCCCAGTTGTCGTTCAGTTTCCATCATCCACCGGTGCTCAGCCTCGACTACCACAGCGAGGCCGAGTACGTGAACACTGTTTACGACGGCTCTTCGGTCACGCCCCCCGAGATCAACACCGTCCTGGAGTTCGGCGAGGTGTACGCCCAGCCGGCCAGCCTCGAGGTCATCGTCGGCTACGAATGGTACGCCGCCTATGGTTCCTGCCAGGACTTCCTCCACGGCACCCTGGGCGCCCTGGCATACACGATCGAGACGCTCGCCCCCTCGAACACCACCTCGATTGTGTCCGCGAACGTAGGGGCCCTGCAGGACATCCTGGCCCACCTGCAGGATCGCATGGTGTGCGGACGCGTGACCGACACCTCCGGCCGCCCCCTGCGGGCGCGCCTCCAGGTCACGGCCCAGCCACAGCCTTTTTTGACCACCGCCAGCGGCACGTTCTGTCACGTCACCGACGCGGATCCGATCCAGTGGGTCGTCGATGCCCCGCTGTTCGGTCGCGGCACGTTCTCCATGCCTGCGGCGTCGATCCCTGACCCGCTGGAGTTCCAGTTGGCCCCCTCCACGGCCTCCTTCGGCGCCTTCCGAATCGTGTCCGCCGGAGATCTTGGCTCCGTCGCCAACACGGTCAACCCCGCCTACCAGGCCCTTGGCACGCCCGACGGCCGCACCTTTGTGCTGGGCCGCGACGGCTTTGTCGTGCTCGACACGGGCCTGCCCCTGCGCAACGGCGCGGGCGCCGAACTGACGGTCGTGTTCGATCCTGCCCGCCAGGGCGCAAGGGTGAGCGCCTCGGTCTCCGACGAGCCCGCCGGCACGTTCGCCGCCTGCGGCGACTACACGGGGGATTTCGATCTCGACCTGTCGACCTGCGGCGTGACCACAGCCCGTTACATACGCCTGGCCAACCTTCTGCAGAACCCCCAGGCTGCCCTCGACGGCCTCCTGATCTCACCGTCGTCGGTCCCCACGGCCGTCGATGACGACTCCGACGGAGTGACCGCCGACCTCGACTGCGACGACTCCCGCCCCGAGGTGGGGCCCGGCTTCGAGGAGCTCTGCGACGCAATCGACAACGACTGCAACGGCCTGGTCGACGAAGGTTACCCGGTAGCCGCCGACGGTCTGATCGACTGCACCGCACCCGACGCCGGACCCGACGCCGACGGCTCCTTTCCCGACGCCGATGCCGACGTCCCCGACATCGACACCGACGCCCCCGACCCCGACGGCGACGCCGATCAGCCGAAGGTCCAGGACGGCGTCTCCTGCGCCTGCCGCCACTCCGGCTCCGGGCCCCATCCCGGACCTTTTCTCGTTCTTTTCGCGATCGGCGTCCTGCTGCTACGTCGAAAAATCCTTTGATTGACGGTCACTTTTTCGTTTTCCATTGCCCAAAAACAGGGAATTCGTATAATAGCGCGCTGTCTTTTTCCATTGACGAACAGGTGTGTGATGCCCAGACAGACTTTTACGACGAACGCGGAGCCCATGGAAACCCAAAAACTGGACGAAGATGTCCAGAACTTCAACAAGGTCCTTGCAGGCTGGGACGAGCACCGGAGGAACCAGTTCGCCCATGAGGTCAACATCACCTGGTGCTTCCACGAGTTCGCCCTCGAGGGCGTCGTCCTCGGCGAGCTCGAGATCCGCTCCGCCCTGGACGACCGGGTCATCTCCGACAGTTCGCTGATTCCCCATTACGACGATGTGGTCGCCTTCTACAAAGGCATGCAACAGGCGCGGCAGGATTCCCAGAAAAAGCGCATCACCGTCAATATGACCTACATCAAGGAACTGCACGAACTGATCACGCCTCCGGAGGACACGAAGCTGCTGGCCTACCGCAAGGAAATGCCCCTGCACCGCCAGTACGCCCACGACTTCGCGCCGCCCGAGAAGATTCCGTACCGCATGCGCAAGCTTGGTGAGTGGATGCAGAGCCCCGGCTACCGCAAGCTCACCCCGATTGCGCGCGCGGCGGCCCTGCACAACCGGATCATGGCCGTGTTTCCCTGGCCCAAGAACAGCGGCAGTCTCGCCCGGTTGATCATGAACATCGTCCTGATGCACGCTGGCTATCCGCCGGCAATCATCCCCCACCAGGAGCGCCAGATCTACTACGATCACATCCTGGCGGACATCAACCAGGACAACGAAGTCCACATGGTCACGATGATCAACGACACGATCTCCCTGTTCATGAACAGCGCGGTCAAACGCTATTCCCGTTGATCCCGTCGAATTGCTTTCCCCCGGAGCCACAGGTGGAATCATGAGAAACGTCATCCTCAGTCTG
>PHAZ01000253.1 GCA_002841825.1 Deltaproteobacteria bacterium HGW-Deltaproteobacteria-22
CCTCGGCGAGCTCGAGGAAGCCCTCTTCACCGCCGACATCGGGCCGCTCACGGCCAACAAGCTCTTTGAGGCTGTACGGGTCAAGCTCTCCCGCAAGCAACTGGGAGACCCCGACGTGGTCTGGAAGGCGCTGCGCGAGATGTCGCTGGAGATCCTTAACGTCCCCTCGCAGAAACTGGACTTTTCCAGGGCACGCCCATTCGTCATCCTCGTCGCCGGCGTCAACGGCGTGGGCAAGACGACGACCATCGGCAAGCTGGCCAGCCAGTACCGAAGCCAGGGAAAACGGGTCCTGCTCGCGGCGGCCGACACCTTCCGCGCCGCGGCCATCGACCAGCTCGCGGTGTGGGCCGAACGGGCCGGATGCGAGATCGTGCGCGGCACCGAGGGTGCCGATCCGTCCTCGGTCGTGTTTGATGCCGTCCGAAAGGCCAGGGAAGAAGACTACGACATCGTCATCGCCGACACCGCCGGCCGGCTGCACACGCAGGTCGGCCTGATGGAAGAGCTCGGCAAGGTGCGGCGCACGGCGGCCAAGGCCTTCGAAGGCGCCCCCCACGAGTCCTTCCTCGTGCTCGACGCGACCACCGGCCAGAACGCGCTGGCCCAGGCAGACATGTTCATGAAGACCCTGGACTTCACGGGCATCGTGATCACCAAGCTCGACGGCACGGCCAAGGGCGGCATCATCCTGGGCGTGTGCGATCGGATGCAGGTGCCCGTGCGATACATCGGCATCGGCGAAAAGATCAACGACCTGCGGCAGTTTTCCGCCGAAGGTTTCGTGGACGCGCTGTTCACCAGCGAATCCTAGTGTGACGCCAGGCCGCGTCCCAGCGTGTCCAGGCCGCGTTCCAGCGCGGCCAGGCCGCGTCCCAGCGTGGCCAAGGAGCGAAAATGGCGAGCGATAATACCAATGTCCAGTTCAGTTACATGTGGCCCGGACTGATTTTCCTGATTGGCATTCCGTTCCTGCTCTTCCATGGTCTGAAGCCCTACGACGACCTGATCACGCGGCGCGACTGGGTCCCGGTCAAGGCCACCCTCGAACGTGGTCAGGTGGTCTCCAAGGACGCGCCCGACAGCCTGGTGCTCAAGGACACCGGCACGGAGTACAAAATCAAGCTGGTGCTGCGGTATTCGCCGAGATCGCTGCTGGGTCCCGCCGCGATGAACCCCCAGTACCCGCCCTGGCTGCTGCTGCCCAAGCTGGTGTTCCACTGGACCCTCGCGCCGGAGACCTTCAGCAGCATGCTCGACGCCCACGCTGCGCTGCGGGAATACCAGTCCATCGGCGACTTCGAACTGTACATGAACCCCGGGCAGCCCGACGAGGCCACCCTGTTCCGATGGAACGACTGGACGATGATCTATCTCGGCGCAAGCCTCTGGGCCGTCGCATTCCTTGGCATCGGTTTCATCTGGATCCTCAACTCACGCACCATCAAGCGGCGCCTGACCGAGGAGGAGGAGCTGGCGAAGTTCCGTGCGCGGCGGCATCACCATCACGGCGCCGGTCCACAGGAGCCCGGCGCCCCCCCGGATGATGAACTGAACACCGGGGACACACGGCATGAGTGAAACGCCCCAGCCCGCGAGGTTCCGCTGCGATCCGGAGCCGCTGCTGGCCCACCGGCTTCCCCGACGGATCGGGGCCTCGGGCATTCTCAACCCGCCCGGCCGCTGGCGCAGCCTGCTCACCTTCGCGTTCATCATCCTGCTGCTGCTGGGCAGTGCCTTCATCACGGCCTTCCTAGTGTACAGGCAGAGCGCCGCCCAGCACGTGCGCCAGGACATGAACCACATCCTGCTGCGCGCAGATCTCGATCTGCCCGACGCCTACCGCCAGATCATCCCCATCCTGAGAAAGCACGCCGACCTGCTGGGCCGCGAGGAGACCGGCGAACGGATGGCGCGCTACGTCCTCTACCTGGCGCTGTTCCACGGCGACGTCTCCGCGCTGGAGCACGCGGCCGAGGCACGCTCCCTGGCCGAGACACGCTCGCGCCGCAAGGGCCAGTACTACAGCAAGGTCTTCGAGATCGCCCGGCTGCTCGTGGAGCGCAAGGACTCCCGGGCGCTGCTGGAGGCCGAGAAGGCGCTGATCCACTTCCCGCGGTCGGACCTCCTTCTTTATGAACTGTCTCTGGCCCGCATGAACCTGGGCTCCTGGGAGGCCGCCCATGCCTCCCTCGAGATGGCGCTGATCCTGAAGGATCGCACGCAGATTCCCATGCTCGTGGAGCAGGCCGTGCTCGAACGTCGGCGCGGGCAGATCAGCCAGGCCCTCCAGCTTGTCGACGAGGTGCTCAGCCGATCGCCCCACCATCCGATCGCGCTCCTGGAGAGAAACCTTTGCCTGGCGCTCTCGGGCCGTCCCTTCGAGATCCCCGATCCCGCCGGCACCGCGGATCCGATCGTGTTCCGCTTCCACCTGCTTCATGGCCTTCGCGCCATGCACCAGGGAGATTTCGCAAAGGCCCGCGAGCACTGCATGGCGATCCCGGCCATAGATCCCGAGTCGGCGTGGTGCCGCGCCCGGCTTTTCCTGCGCAGCGCTGGACAGCCCGCCGACTTCATCGCGCTGATCCCGCAACTGCAGTTGTCGCCGTTTCCCGACATTCCCTGCATGATGATGGACTTCTATCTGATGACCCACCGGCCGCAGGTGGCCCGCCAGCTGCTGGAGACCTGCATCGGCAAGCCGGACCCGGAGAAGCCCGTTCCTTCACGCGTGGTCCAGTTGGCGATCCTGGAGGAGGACGTGACCACCCTCGCTGAGGTGTGCCCGTCGGTCTCGGGCGCGGAGGCTCTCTGGACGTGCATCGACGGCGCCACGCGGCTCAAGCGCTGGGATCTGCTCGAGAAGCTCGAACGGCACCCGCAACTGACCACCGATGACCGTATCCTGCTTCGGAAGCTCGTCTTCACCGACGCGTTCGGCCTGGTCACGACCACCGAACCGCCGGCTGACTGCTCCCCGCGGGGCCTGTTCCTGCGTACGCGCTGGGCGCGCCGTGCCCTGCGCGCGGGTCAACCCGGACGGGCGCTGAAGTTTCAGGAGTCCACGATCCGGAATTGTCCCTATTCCATTCAACACCAGTTGACGCTCCTGGAGCTCCTGGTCGCGGCCGGGATGAAGACCGACGCGCTGGCCCTCTCCGAAGGCCTCCAGGACCTCGCCCATGCACCGAGCCTGTTCCGCCTGGGGAGCGTCGCGATGCAACTGGAGCTGCCCCAGACGGCCCTGTACTGGTCCAATGCCCTGATGCACAGTTTTCCGGACGACTATCGCGGATTTTTGCTGTCCGCCATCGTGGAGCGCAACCACAACCGATGGAAGCAGTTCCAGGAGAACATCGAGACTGCCAAGAAGTTGTCGCTGCACGCGCCGGTCCTGCGGGAGCACCAGGCGACCTGGGAGGCCTACCAGGGCCGCTACGCCGGAGCCGAGCGCATCCTGCGCGAACAGATGACGCAGGATCCCGACGCCGCTGAACTGTGGGCGACGCTGGCCCAGATGATCCAGCATGAACAGCCGCTGCAGGCGTCCCGATGGTACCAGTCCGCCGTGGAGCTCTGGATCGAGCGCCACAGCCCCGCCGCCGCGTCGCGCGTCATGACCCAGTACGCGGAGAGCCTCGATCCGATCACGGGCAAGGCCGAGATCTCACGGATCGTCGCGTCGCTCAAGGCGCTCCCTGAGCTTCATCCGGCCGCGCTGGCCTTCCTGTCGCGCCACGCCAATGCGCTGGACCGCCACGCACCCGAGGTCATCGAGCGCATGGAAGAGGCCGTGCGGCTGGCTCCATGCAACGCGGAGTACCGATTGCGGTTGGGAAACCTTCTCTACGACGTAGATCGTGCGAAGGCCGAGGAGCAGTACCAGAAAATCCTGACGCTGCGCCAGACGGCCGTCACCGAACAGGCGAAGGAACGACTGCAGCGGCTGCAGCGTGAAGCCCCGCCTACGCAGGCCAAGCCATGACCCCGAAAAAATCAAAGCAGCCAATCCGCGACTTTTTGTATCGCACCCTGTCCTCCACCGGTGTGCTCGTGTCCTCCCTCGTCATCTCCTCGGCAGCCCTGTTCTTCTACTCGCGGGCAGCCTTCGGCTTCATCCGGCACGAAAGTTCCTCCCTCAAGAGCGACTTCTCCCTGCGGCTGTTTTTTTACGTCGGCCTGATGATCGTGTCGTTCTCCGGTGCGCTGGTCGTCGACAGGCTGATGCACGGCGGCGCCTGGGTCAAGCGCATGTTCGCGCCCCCGGCATCGACCGAGGACGGACAGCCTGACATCTCCGCCTTCACGAAGCATCCGGCGCATTTTTATGTAGCGTGTTTGCTGATGCTCATCCTCGGCTGGTTCGTCTACGACCGCCTCAACGACCGCTTCCACGCCTATTACGGCGCCGTGGGCAAGCACATGACGCTCCTGCGTTCGCCCGCAGAGAACGACCGACTGGCGGCCATCGAGCACCTCTCCTCGATACACCGCCCGGAAGTCTCCGAGCTGCTCGTGAAGCGCATGACCACGGGCACCGAACGGGAGAAGAGAGTCGCCGCATGGGCCGTGGGACAGGCCGATTTCGCGTCCGAGGGCATCGTCAATGCGCTGCTGGCCACCGTGGACACGCCCGACGAAACACTGCGGCACACCGTGTTCCTGACCCTGGCGCGCATGCTGCCGCACCCCACAGTGGACCTGGTCCGGCGCATCGAGACCGAGCTGCGCCGCCATCTCGGAGAAGGCAAGGTACCGCCGCGCCGCCTGCTGTTCGCAGCCGCCTTCCTTCGCACGCCGGAATATCTGCCCCTTTTCATGGACTTCCTGGCCCTCGACGACGCCGACACCTCCGTCATCTCGACCTATGCGCTGGTCTGGATGGCCGGCACCACCCAGGGGCAGAACCGGAGGATCCTGGGGGCACTGGTGCGCAACCTCACGAAGTCCGAGCGCATCCGCTGCATGAACACCGTGGCCCTGCTGTTCAAGGCGCATGACCTCGGCGAGGAGACGCTCTCGTCCCTGCGTCGCGAGTTTGAAGCCAAGTCATCGGATTTCAGTTGCCGTCCAGAGGTCTTCTCCCTGCACCCGGAAAACCCAAAGCGTGATACAATCAACATCACGCGCATCAATATCCAGGGTTTTCAATACAATGCCCATGGCCCCGAACGATACCGCGAGCGCATCCTGCGCATCCTCGCCCGCGTCCGCGATGACACCATGATCCCCTGGCTGCAGAGAATGGCCAAAAACGAACAACTCCCCGAGTATATCCGTGACCTCTGCCGCCAGACCGCCGAGGCCAAGCCAGTGAAGCGCCAGCAACTGGACTGGTAGGCGACGGCCTCCCCCACAACCGCAAGCAGGGGCCACACCACGCTCCCGTGCAAGCTGAAGCCCACGCCCCGAACGCATAGAAACAACACCTATTTGCCGCTCGTTCAATAAAATGGGTGACCAGGACTCCCCTCTCATGGTATATAATTCACTCCTTGAAAAGGGGAATAGTCGTTTTGCGCCTTTTTCAAAATCCAAAGTTCGTTATCGCCATGCTCGCCTTCGTCGGGCTTCTGATCATCATTCCGGTCAGCATCTCCCTGTCCGGGCGCGAGGTCAGGCCGGAGAAACAGAACACCGCGAAGATGGCAGATCCCCTGAAGGAGCCTGCCGCCGGGCCCACCGCACTGGAAGAACTCTGGATCAAGCACAAGATCAAGGACCCCATTGACCAGCTCAAGAAACCCCTGGAGCGCAGGACCCTGCTGACCGACCCCGTCACCCTCACGTGGGACTTCGGGGACGGTACGGCGCCGGTCTCCGGACCAGGCCTCTCCGTTGAGCACCGCTTCGCCGTGACGGGAGGCAGCGACGCACACATCCTGTCGGCGATCGGCGCGAGCCGCACGGTCTTCCCGGGGAGCACAGCCGCTGACTTGCGACGTGCCATCGAAGAGCGCACAACGAAGGCCGACGTCGGGAGCTTCTGGCTGGCGCGCAACCTGCGATACGCGCGCAACCTGCCAGGAATCATGCGGCGCGACCCCGATCAGGGCCCGGCCCGCCGCTAGCTGCCTGAGCGATCCTCGCGACGGGCTCG
>PHAZ01000254.1 GCA_002841825.1 Deltaproteobacteria bacterium HGW-Deltaproteobacteria-22
TTGCCGTCACCCGCGTTGTGGTTGCCGTCAACTGCGTCGTGGTTGCCGTCACCCGCGTTGTGGTTGCCGTCAACTGCGTTGTGTTTGCCGTCAACTGCGTTGTGGTTGCCGTCAACTACGTTGTGGTTGTCGCGAAACGTCTGGTGTTTGGCGCCGAAATCGAGTCCCCGCGATCACGGGGACTCGAACCCGGAGTGAACCTTGAGACGGACGCCCCGAGCCCCGACCGGGTACTGATGGGCGTTTGCCTTTCTGCTGAACCGGTGGCATATTGACGACCCAGGAAGGAAACACCCGGATGAAAAAATGGCTGCTTCTATTGTTGTTTGCCCAAGTCCTGACCGCCTGCGGCTCCACCGGCTCCACGGGCGCGTCCACCGGCGCCACGGGCGCTCCCGCCGACTCCATGGGCGCGTCCAACGTCGCCCCGGACAACACGCCTCCGGACCATCAGCGCGTGACGCCGCCGACGCAGACCGTCAAGGGCTATTTCTCCGTTCCCGCCGCTTCCGTCGATCGGGTCGAGGTCCGGCGTTTCCGCTTCCTGAGCGACTCCGCCCCCGAGGCGACGATCACGGTCGGGGAGCCGGCTGCGGTCCAGGAGTTGTGCGGTCTGCTGGCCGGATTGCCCGTCCAGGGTGATCTCTCCATGAAGCTGGCGCCCTCGGTCAGTCACACCCACCTGCGGTTCTTCTCCGGCGCAAGCGAAGTCGGGCAGGCCCACATCTACAACGGCTCCCTTCAGATGTCCGACTCGAAGTTCCTGGAAAAGCCCCATCCCGACGAGCAGCGCTTCGTGCATCTGGTGGAAAAACTGAAGCCGTAGTCCGGCGGGCTGTTGTGTCGGTCATTGGAGGTTCTCATGAAGGCTCATCATCTGTCAGTTTTCAACTCCATCTGCGCACGTCTGGGTTGGTCGCTCCTGATTCTCTTCGCGGTTGGTGCATGTTCGGCATCCACGCAGAAAGGCAAAGAGAGAGTGCTCTCAGAGGTGCATGAAGGAAAGTTGGCCGCAGGAGAGCAATGGCAGTACAGGACACGCCCGGGTGAGGAGTCCTCCACGCTGACGATGCTTCGGGTGGAGAGCACCGGCACCGAAAGGATTGTCCATGTGCGGGTCAACGGGGTCCGAATCAAGAATCCCACGGCGCCCTCTGGTTTCAGCAACGAATTGGGCCACCTCCCGATTCTGGAGCAGCGTGTCCTGGACAGCGTCACCAGGAGAATTCGACAGGGGATCGACGTCAGTGGCATGCTTGATGGGTACAATCTCTGGAAAGAGGCCTTCCTGAAGGGAGAGGCAGGGATTTTCACGCTGTCGGTGGCAGACGCGGTCACCGGGGTCGAGGAAGGCCTGAACAAGTAGGTTTCGCAGGGTTCCCGGGCTTTTCCCGGTCGCTGACTTTCCTTGCGAAGCCGATAGAGCCGTTCGGTGAAACCGCCGGATTCCAGGAAGTCGCGCTCCAGGCGCCCGATCTGGTGGAACAGCAGAAAGCTGGCCTGATGCGCCAGGCAGAGCAGGATGTTGGCGCAGACTTCGGCGGGGGCTGTGTGCAGGGCTTCCAGCGCCGACTGCAGGGGCTCGTCGAAGAAAGAAGAAGAAGAAGATTCCGACGGGTCAGACTGGTCAGACTGGTCAGACGGGTCGGACATTCCTGGATCCATGGTCGGGGCGCCGATGCGGCGGTTGCAGGAAATCGCACGGCGCGGGTAAAACTCGGCGGCACTACGGTACCTGGTCGGCGAGGTAAACCGGAGTCGGGAAGGACTGGGTTGTGGGGACGCCATTGCAGTTGGCGAAAATCCAACTATACTGAATTGCACCTTTGCAGGAGCGTCGCCATGAAGTCTCCAAATCCACTGTCCAGCCACCACCGTACCCGGGCCCTGGCCGCGCTGGCCGGGCTCTTTATCTTTACAGCCGGGTTCGTCTCCCTGGCCCGGGCCCAGGATGAATACTGGTTCACCGGCGCGTGGAGCGCCTGCGACAACACCTGCGGCGAGGGCTTGCAGATCCGAGAGGTGTACTGCTGCCTGCCGCCGTCCTGCGCGTCCATCGTCCCCGACGCCCAGTGCGCTGCCCTGGGCCCCCGCCCGACGGACACCCAGGCCTGCACCGCGACTGAATCCTGTGACTACACCTGGCAGACCGGCCCATGGGGCGAGTGCTCGGCCGAATGCGACGGGGGCCTCATGACCCGGACCGTCACCTGCTTCGAGACGGTGAACGCCACCGTCGTCGCCGAGGAGTTGTGCGACGCCGGCACCCGCCCGGACGGCGAACAGACCTGCAACGAGGATCCCTGTATTTCCTATTTCTCATTCGAATTCGGCGAGTGGGGAGAGTGCTCGGCCCTGTGCGTCGACCTGCCGGGCACCCAAACCCGGGACTTGAGCTGCGTCGAGTACCCCTCCGGTGAATACGTGGACATCGACTGCTGCGTCAACACCCACAGTGAGGTCCCGGAAACCACGCAGTCCTGCGAAAGCGAGATACCGTGCGAACAAGGGTACTGGGAGGCCGGTCCCTGGGGCGAGTGCCATCCCGTAGACTGCAACGGCCAGGGCCTTCGCACCCGCGAGGTCACCTGCGTGGACCCGAACCCGGAGGACGGCGACGAACTTCTATATTGCGACCCGCAGACCGCGCCCTCCGTACAGGAGTCTTGTTACACCGGACAGACCTGTGACGATCATCCCGATCCAGATCCCGCCAGCGACTGCACCTGTTCGGCCTCGCACCGCGGGGCACCGTCATCCATGCTGTGGTTGGCCGCCGGCCTGCTGCTGCTCTTCCGCAGGCGGTCGCGTCGCAAGTGAGGCTGGGTCGCGTTCCCTTTTCGGGCGCCCGTGGCCAAGCGCCACGGTAGTTTTCGCATGGTTCCCGGGCTTTTCCCGGTCGCTGACTTTCCTTGCGAAGCCGATATAGTCGTTCGGTGAAGCCGCCGGATTCCAGGAAGTCGCTCTCCAGGCGCTCCATCTGGTGGAACAGCAGAAAGCTGGCCTGATGCGCCAGACAGAGCAGGATGTTGGCGCACACTTCGGCGGGGGCTTTGTGCAATGCTTTCAGCGCCGACTGCAGTGGCTCGTCGAAGAAAGAAGAAGAAGAAGATTCTGACGGGTCCGACTGGTCCGACTGGTCCGACGCTTTCGGCCGGTCCGACCGGTCCGACAAGTCCGACAAGTCCGACAAGTCCGACGCTTTCGGCCGGTCCGACAAGTCCGACCGGTCCGACGTTTTCGGCCGGTCCGACTGCTTCCCGTTCTTGTGCTTCAGCTTCAGTTTCCCTGCGAGGCGGGCACGCATGGCGCGGACCCGCGGGGAGTCCTTGTCCCAGATGGCCAGCCCGTTCTGTCGCAGGTAGTCTTCGTAGTCCCGAATCAACTCGCCCAGGCTGGCGCGGGCGACGCCGGTCAGTTTCAGTTCGGTCTTCTTGGAGGTCCCCGACGCCAACGAACCTTCGGCGATGTTCTGCACACCACTTCTGGCGGCCTGTACCATCTGGTCGTGGGTACGCGAGCGTTTGTCGATGAAGCGGTCGCAGAAGATGACTGTGCCATCGTAGGCGGCCAGCGAAACCGTGAAACTGCGAAGCCTGCGATAGCCCCCATGAGGAAGGATCAGATCGTCGGGTGAATTCATGGCGCCTCCGTGGGAAAAGAAGAACCGGCCGGTCCGACGGGTCCGACGTTTTCGGCCGGTCCGACGGGTCCGACAAGTCCGACTGGTCCGACTGTTCCGACGCTTTCGGCCGGTCCGACTGTCCTATTGTCGGTTCCACCGAGCGGCGGTTGCGTGAAATCGCACGGCGGTGGTTTTCGCTGGATTCCCGTGCACGGACTGTGGCGTGGAACACATTCACCGGCTTTGTTTCCCGCCAACCACCTTGACTCCACACCGAAGCGTCGTATCGTCATAGTTGTAACCACTTTGCCCCGGAGTCCGTCGTGAAACTGATCCTGTCTCCGAAGAAACTCCTGTCCGGCCTCCTGGCCACCGGCTCCACGCTGGTCCTGGCCGCGTGCTACGGCGTGACCGCGCATGAACAACACTATCTGCCCGGCTCGGTGATGGATTCACAGACCGGCCGCGGGATCCCCGGCGTCGAGGTGTGCGTGAACCAGCGGACCTACCAGGTCTGTGAACTGACGGACGAAGGCGGTTGGTACGATCTGGAGGTCGACCCGAACCTCTTCCATGCCGACTATGTCCTCTGCGCCACCGACGTCGACGGCGCCCAGAACGGGGTCTACGAGGCCCAGTGCAGGACGATCCGGGTCGATCAGGTCGATCCCTCCGAGGAGTTCCTCCTCGACCGGATCGGGGAGTGACGGGCATGGGACCGCGTCGGCTTCGCCGCCTCGCCCTGGGGCTCTGGATCCTCTGCATCTGCGGAATCCCGGCGGTGGCCCCCGCCCGCGAACGCTGGAGGAACGACTTCTCGATCGATTTGGAGTCCATGGCCGGCGCCGAGATGGGCACCGGGCTCTCGGCCGCCTGGTTCTTCCGGCCGTATCTGGGCGTGGGGGTCGCGGTGACCCGGATCACCGAGGCACCCCTGGGCGGCGTCTTCGCGGCCGTCCGCTGGCACGGGGCCGGCGGCTTTTTCCTGGGGGCGCAGACAGGCCCCCAGTTCGGGGACTTCGCGCGGTTTGAGGACGGGGAGGAGCTGCCCCGGACCGGTCTTTTCTGGAACGGCGCGCTCTTTGCGGGCTTCCGCTTCGGGAACGGGCTGCAGCTCGGCCTGAAGTGGGCGGCCACCGCGCCGGTGGTGACCGACGACGGGTGGACCCTGGGCGAGGCCCCGCTCCAGATGCTGATGGCGTTTTTCGGCTTCAGTTTCATGGGCCCCCGGGCCGGCGTCGCGGTCGAACCGCAGACGGAGATGAGCGTGGTCCGCTGGTTGGCCGGGGAGCAAAACTTCTCTGGCGATCTCGTCGCCCCGGATTCCATGGCGCCGCACCGCCTGTTCTCCCTGGCCGCCGGGCTGGGCACCGGCACGCCGGCCGGTCATTTCTTCGTGGAGGCCGGTTTCTCCCCGGTCCGGAGCGTGGAGATGACCCTCGGCTTTGGACGGGGCTCCGAGGGGGCGGCGGAGTCGTTCACCCTGCGCTACCGGAGCCTCGGGCTCCTCGCGCTGAATCACTTCTTCATCGGCACCGGGATCTCCCATGAGACCATGGGGGAAAGACTTTTCCGTCAGAACCACCTGGAGAATCACGAGGAGTTCGTCATCGAGGACGCCTGGTTCTACAACCTCGAGACCGGCTATGGATGGGTCGACGACGACGGCTTCATGGGGCGGATCAGCGTCGGTCTCACCACCCTGCTGAACCCCTCGGAGGGCACGTGCGTCGAGAACTGCACCCTCAACACCGCCGCCGGGACGCCGGTGCCGACCCGGGAGACCGGGAACTTCGCCCGGGTGACGCCATATATCTCCTTTACGATGGGCTTTGCCTTCTAGGACAGGAATCATGAGCATCCGCGACCGCCTCCCCCCTCCCCCCCTGCGAATCTGGCTCGCCCTGGGCGCGTGCTGTCTTTGGGCCGGGTGCGTGCACAACCCCGAGGACGTGGACTGGTGGCCGACGGGCACGGTGACCACCGCCGCCGGCTTCCCCTCCCTGGCGACGAGGGTCTGCGCGATCCAGGGGGCCTATGTCGTGTGCGACGGGACCGGGAGCAATGCGTCTTTTCAGGTTCGCGTGCCTGTATCGATCCGGCACGAGGCCTATGAGGTCTGCGCCTACGACGGGAACGACGACGGCGTCGACTACCCGCCTGCCTGCGAGACGGTGCCCCCCTACACGCCGGCCCCGTTCCTGGAGCTCCGGTTCCGGCTCGAGGAGGGACCATGACCGCCCGCGCCATGCTCCTCCTGTACGCACTTGCTCTGCAGTCGGCGCCCTGGGGCGTGGCCGCCGCCACGGAGACGGATCGGCCCTGGGTGGTGGAGCCGGAACAGGCCAAGGCCGTCGGGCAGGTCCGGGAGGACGCGCCGATCCCCGTCCCGCTGCCGCTGCGGCGGCTGCAAAGCCCGGCGCGGGCCCCGGACGCCCGCTTCTTCCTCGGCACGGTGGCCGGGGTCGG
>PHAZ01000255.1 GCA_002841825.1 Deltaproteobacteria bacterium HGW-Deltaproteobacteria-22
CTATTGACCGGGTCGTCAACACGGAGGGGGATGACATGACCCATATGATGGCTGCGTTGCGCTCTCTACGCGGCTATTTCTTCATACAGGCAGCGTCCTTCCTCTACATTGCCGGCACGCTCGTTTACTACATCCTCCAAAAACAAGGCATGGCTTGAGTACTGGGACGGGATTGCCTTTTTTCCGGCTGTACGTCCTCGATGTCCACATCAACCTGGCCTCGGAGCCATCAAGGCCCGGCTTCTACTGGCGATGAAGAGCCGTCCTTGTAAGGCATCAGGACGTCATGGCCGTCCTTGCCAGGACCAAGCCCCAGGGACACTCGGCCCAGCTCGCGGAAGGTCGCGTCGAGGACGATCATGTCGTGCGCACCAGCACGGCGCCGTGACGCGTCACGTGGATCCCGGGGGCCAATGGATCCTCGGCGGAACACCAGGCGTCCTGAAGGGGAATCTCGCGCAGCAGCTTGAGTTTCCCGCTCTCATGAGCCACGAGTCGCAGCCGGTCCCGGTCCGCGAACCAGAGACGCGGCGCGGCGGGCTCCCATGGGATCGCCCAGTCGGTGCGCTCGGAGGGCCTCAACACGCAAAATGATTCGAAAATGCGCGAGTCCGTGCTAAAAACCCCTTTCGTCGTCGGCGCCGTTGCTTTCGGGCGTCGGCTTGAAAGGATTTCCATCATGAAACGCCGCTCCATTCTGGTATTGATTGTGACCATCGCTGTTGCCGGCCTGCTGGCCTTCTCCTGCAACAAGGAGACGAAGAAGGACGCCCCCGCAGGGCAGCCCGCTGCTGATTCCACCGCCATGAAGGCGCAGCCCGCGGACCCCGAGACCAAGCCGGCCGATGACTCGGCCATGGCGGTCGATGCGCATAACCCAGAGTCCGCGGGACATGTCCCATGCGGCGCCCACAGCGCGGGCACGCCCACTGGTGACGATACGAAGTATCCTTCGGTGTTCAAGACCATGCCGGTGTTCGGCACCAAGGTGTCCTGCCCGATCAAGGGCGAGACCTTCGAGTTCTCGGAGAGCCGGCCCACCACGGAGTACAACGGCAAGATCTACGTGTTCGGCTGCGGCGGCTGCAAGGCCATCTTCCTGAAAGATCCCGAGGCAGCGATCAAGAAGTACAACTTCACCGAAGCCCCCTGAATACAGTTTCATTTCAGACGATACGCGGTGCGTTCCGGAGGTGAAGCCTCGGGTTGGACCGTCAGGGGGTGGACGTGAGCACGGGGGTTGTGGCGTCGGTGGTGGTGCCGTTGCCAAGCTGGGAGTTGCTGTTCTCGCCCCAGCACCACATGCCGCCGGCGCTCTCCACCGCACAGGTGGCATACGCGCCGACGCCGACGTTCGTATAGGTCAATGAGGACGTGATCCGCTGTGGAGTCGTCTGATTGAGCAAGTTTCCAACACCCACCTGCCCGACGTTGTTGTAGCCCCAGCAGTAGAGCGCGCCCGCCGTGGTGATGCCGCAGACGTGGGCGCCGTAGAGCGCGAGCCGTTCAAAGGCATGACTGCCCGAGACCAGCACCGGGATGGAGGAGTTCGTGGTGCTTCCCCGCCCGAGCTGGCCGTAGGTGCCCTGTCCCCAGCAGTAGGTGGCTCCGCCCGTGGTGATGCCGCAGGAGACTCCGCCGCCGGCATAGATCTTCGAGAAGACCAGGGTGCCGTTGACCGCGACGCGGGAGGTGGCGCTGGTCGTGGAGTTGTTGCCCAGCTGGCCAAAGCCGTTGTAGCCCCAGCACCAGGCCTTGCCGGCGGTGTCGAGCGCGCAGGTGTGGGTCCCGCCCGCGGCCACTGCGCTGTAGGTGTAGAAGCCACTGACCGACGTCGGGACCCGATAGTCGGTGTTGTTTGCCGTCCCCAGTTGGCCGTCGCCGTTGCCGCCCCAACAAAGGATGTTGTTGCTCGTGGTGAGCGCGCAGTTGTGGTAGTAGCCTGACGCCACCTGGGTGAATGCGTAGGCTGAGGAGGCCAGCGTCGGTACGTTGCGGTTGATGGTGGAGTTGTCACCGATCTGGCCCGAGTCGTTTCGGCCCCAGCAGCGGATTGTGCCGCCGCTGATCAGGCCGCAGAAGTGCCCGTCACCGCCGCTGGGGATCTGGATGAAGTTGTAGTTGCCCGACGTCAGGGACGGGATCGTCGATGCGGAGCTGGTGCCGTTGCCCAGCGTGCCCAGGGCGCCGTGCCCCCAGCACCAGGCCTTGCTGCTGACATCAATGGCGCAGAAGCTGGCGAAGGAGCCTCCAGCCGCGAGATAGCGCTTGCCGTAGCAGCCGGCGGTGCCGACGTTGCGGCAGGTGCCGTCGCAGGCCAGCGTCCCGTAAGCCAGACCCGAAAGCGAGGTGCAGGTGGCGGCGCCGAAGTTCGTGGTGTCGCAGATCTCCGAGGCAGCCGACTGGAGGATGCCGTCGCCGCAGCGGCCGGCCGCGGCACAGGAGGCCAGGTCATACTCGCAGGAGGCGTCGCACGCGATGGTGCCGCCGTAGTAGCCGAGGGATAGACAGGAACTGACCCCCGTGGCGGTGCCGTCGCAGACCTCGCCGAAGGCTGCCTGCAGGGTGTTGTCGCCGCAGCGTCCGACACCCTGGCAGTCCGTCAGCAGGAAGGTGCAGTCGGTGTTGCAGGCCAGGGTGCCGCCGTAGTAGCCCAGGCCGGTGCAGGTGGTGCCGTCGAAGTCATCCCCGTCGCAGGACTCCAGGCCCGCGGCCTGCACGGCTCCGTCTCCGCAGAACCCGGCCGTCTCGCAGTTGGTCAGATCGAGGGTGCAGTCGTCGTTGCAGGCCAGGGTGCCGCCGTAGTAGGGGGGGGTGAGGCTGGTGCAGGTCTTCTGTCCCAGATCCTCACCATCGCAGGGCTCCAGCCCCACGACATGGCCGTCTCCGCAGATCGGCGTGCACACCGTCGGGGATTCCTCGTCGCAGCTCCAGCCTGCCTCCGGAACACAGAGGGCCGTGCAGCCGTCATTGTCTTCGGAGTTGCCGTCATCGCAGGTCTCGCCGGTCTCGCGCAGGCCGTTGCCGCAGGAGTTCTGGCAGCCGGTGGTGTCGAAGCGGCAGTCGTCTCCGCAGGCCAGCATGCCGCCGGCGAACCCCAGGGTTTCGCAGAGGTAGCCGTTGAGACTGGCGCTGTCGCACTCCTCACCGGCGCCGATGTCGACCACGGAGTCGCCGCAGATGCCGCCGCAGTCTGAACGATCGAAGGTGCAGTCGGCCTTGCAGCCGAGTACGCCGTCGATTCGGTAGTGCCCCAGGGCCTCGCAGGAGTAATCACCGAGGGTGATGTCGCACTCTTCAGCGGGATCGATGATTCCGTCACCGCAGGACGCAACCGTCTTGGGATCCTTGTTGCAGGAGAGTAGGGACAATTGGAAGAAAAAGAAGATAGTTAATAATCTGGAACCCATGGTGAACCGCTCCTCGAAACTGATCTTCTTTTACACTGGTTTTCGTGCAGGGGCAATGGAACATGGTGCGGGGAGGCATTGGCGACCGGGCTTTTGGTCGCGTGCCTTCAGGGTCTGAACCAGAACGTCGTCTCAGCGCTTACCCGCAGCTGGACGAGGGTGCCGGCGACATCGGCCTCATCGGCGTAGTAGCGCCGCAGGGTGTTGTCGCCGCACTCGCCGCAGGCCCAGCCCTCGGCGTACAGTTGATCGAGGTAGTCGCCTGGCAGCGTGAGTTGTCCCGCGTCGGGGCCCTCGCACTCGATCTCGACGGGCGAGACGCCGCCGTGGGTGCCGACGCCGGTGGTCATGCGCAGATACACACGGGCGCCCGGGGCTGGTGCGCTCCACGTCAGCGTCACATCCGCGCCGGGCGCGCGCGCCTCCATCAAGGCGGACCAGTCGCCCACGGGCGCGAACTGGGGCGGGGCGCAGGCCTCGAGGGTGAACGCACCGACGAGGTCACCGGCAGCAGCCAGCCCGATGTTTTCGACAGTGAAGGCTTCTGTGGAATCCCAGACATAGTAGCCCAGATTGTCCGGGTGGATCGTCACAGGGGCGCCGGTGGCTCCTGTGAGGGTGAACGCGCCTGCCGAAAGGACGCCCGGGTAGGTGCGGCAGGTGCTGTCGATGCAGACCTCGGTGCCCCATTCGCAGGCGGGGTCGCAGAAGGTCGGCGCACTGGTGAGCAGCCGGCACAGCCCCTGGCGACCGGCCTCGGTGAACGGGTCCGGCGGCGGGCCGTCGTCGACGTGGCCGGAGAGCACGCGCCAGCCGGGGCCGTTGCGGAAATCGAACCGGTTGGATGTCTGGCCGAAGCGGGGTGAGGCGTCGCCGGGCGCCCCGCAGGCGTTGTTCGCGTTGTTCGTATTGCTGACGTTGTTGATGTTGTTGACGTTGTTGGTGCTTTTTCCGCTGCCGTCGTCGCAGGCGGGCAGTCCCAGCAGGCACCCGAAGAAAAAGATGAAGGGCAATCTGCAGCTCATGATGCATTCTCCCCGGGGACACAGTCCTTGGTCCCGATCGGTCACCCGATCACGGCGTCACCTCGATATTCCGCATGGTGTACTCGACGCATTCCACCTTCTTCAGTTTCGCGATCCACTCGTCGAGGGCCTTCTCCGTCTCGGCCTTGACCTCGACCTGCAGGAGCCGCAGCTCGACGATGGTGCCGATCTTCTTGGCCTTGGCCTTGGCCAGGCGAGCGACTGCCTTCTCCTCGGTGCAGGTGTCCTTGTACTTCACGACGATCTGGTTGGCCGCGACGCGGCTGCCGTCCTTGGTCACGATCCACTTGTCCACCTGCCTGGAGAAGCTCGGCGAGGGGGCCGTGGCGATCTCCCGGACGAACCCCTTTTCGTCGGGATCCGGGCTCTCCTTCGTCTCGGGCTCGTCTTCGGTCTCAAAGCGGGGGGTCAGCGGCGGTTCGTACTCCTCGGTCTCGGCGGGCTTCACGTCGGGCTGCGGCGCGGGCTCGGCGTTCTCCCGACGCAGGGCATTTTTCCCGTACGCAGTGGTGACGGAGTCATCCTGACAACCCCAGCAAAGACCGATGAGCACTAGCACGAACCAACTTTTCATGACGCCTCCCGGGCTTCGGAAGAGGGGACTGCTCCTCACGTCCGGCGCAGGGAGAATGTACCCCGTCTTCCCCTCCTTGCAAAACGTTTTTTCACGTGCGTCTATGAGACGCACCCGTCTCCTGGACGCACCCGACGAACTGGGCTTGATCTCCGGCCGGTCATGGACTATCAGGAAATAGTTGTTTAGCGCAGGTCTCATGAGTCAGCCCTTCATTCGTTTCCATCAAGTCCATTTCTCCTATCCCACAGCTGCCGGGCCGCTGCTGGCCGATGTGAGCCTGCACTTCGGGGCGGGCTGGTCGGGCATCGTCGGCGCCAACGGCACGGGCAAGACCACCCTGATGCGCCTGGCCACGGGACAGCTCGTCCCCGACGCGGGGACCGTTGATGCGCCGCCGCTGGCGGTGTACTGTCCCCAGCGAACCGACGATCCTCCTGAGGATCTCCTTGCGTTTCTCGCCGACCCGGGGAGGTCCGCCGCCCGCCTGCGGGAGCGGCTGCAGATCGCCGACGACTGGGACGGCCGCTGGGAGTCGCTCTCCCATGGTGAGCGAAAGCGCGCGCAGATCGCCGTGGCCCTGTGGACCGATCCCGACGTCCTGGCCGTCGACGAGCCCACCAACCACCTCGACGCCGATGCCCGCGCTCTGCTGGCTGCGGCGCTGGGTGGTTTCCGCAAGGTGGGCATCCTGGTCAGCCACGATCGTGCGCTGCTCGACGAACTGTGCACACAGTGCGTGTTCCTGGAGCCGCCTGAGGTCGTGGCCAGGCCCGGCGGCTTTTCGGCCGGAGTGCAGGCCGCCGCCAAGGAGCGGCAGACCGTCAACGATCAGGTCGGGCAGGATCGCCGGCAACTGAAGAAGACCCGGCGTGAAGCTTCCCGCCGCGAGGCACTGGCGGCCTCGGCCGACCGTCGCCGCTCCAAGCGGGGGATCGATCCTCACGACCACGACGCCAAGGACCGCATCAATCGCGCCCGCGTCACGGGCAAGGACGGCGTGGGAGGCAAACTGCAGGCCCAGCTCGACGCCCGCATCGAGCGCATGCAGGA
>PHAZ01000256.1 GCA_002841825.1 Deltaproteobacteria bacterium HGW-Deltaproteobacteria-22
GGAAGTGAGCATGCGTTGGTTCTTGTGCGACATGTGTTCTCCAAGATTCGAACCATGATTTTCCGCGAATTGCCGGACTGAGTCAATGCTTGATTTTAACGGCATGAGGTGCTCTCCGGGTAAGAGATAAACTTACGTGAGGGGTGGCATGTAGTTTTCAGCTTTACTTTTATGGCGATTGTGCTAGTACGAACGTCGCGTCTTTTTTTCGTTTTATTTGCACGATTGCACGAGGTTCGAAATGACCCCACAGGAATTGGATAACATGCGGCGCAGCGAGCTTCTGACCCTTGCCAAGAAAATCGGCGTCAAGGGCTTCTCCCGTCTGACCAAGTCGGAATTGATCCAGAATGTTCTCGAGGCGGTTGAAAAAGGCGGAGATGTCCTGAAAAAGGAAATCAACAAAATCATGAAGCAATCCTCCGGCGGTTCCACCATGGAAAAACCTGTCAAGCAGGCCGTGACGCCTGCTGCGACGAGGACCAAGACCGTCACGGGGGCGCAGGCCCGGGCCAAGGAAGTGGCCGAGCTCGACGGGACCCCCGGCGCGGAGACGCCCGAACCTGTCGTCGCGGCCAAGGTCGCCTCGACGGTGCATCCCCGCAAGGAGCCGACCGCCAACGAGCCCGCCGACGAGCCCGACGCCGAGGCCCAGGCCCGCACCAGCATCGCCGCGATGCGCTATGCGGATCCGCCGCTGTACCAGCGCGGCCAGCTCGTGCTGCCCGAGCAGCTCCGTGACATCGATCTGAACCTGCCCGACCTGCCCATCGGCTACGGCGATGGCAGCATCCACCTGATGCCCCGGGACCCCAAGTGGCTGTTCTGCTACTGGGACGTCTCCGAGGAGAAGCGCGCCTCCTCCGGCAAGTACGGATACGGCCGCCTTTACCTTCGCCTGCATGACGTCACCCACGTCATCTTCAACGGCACCAACTCATGGTCCGTTCACCAGTTCGCGCTCAACGAAGAAGCGCGCTGGTGGTACATTCCCGTGCCCGCCGAGGGCCGGCATTTCATGGCCGAGCTGGGCTACCGCATGCCTGACGGCACATGGAACAGCCTGGGGACCTCCGACGCGGTCATCCCCCCACCGGGCTCCCAGAGCCCCTGGGTCCACGACGTGTTCGTCTCCCTGCCCTTCGACAGGCCGCTGCCCGTCGTCGACGGCGTGCCGGCCAGATGGCTCGAAAACTCGCTGGGTGAAGGAAGCGACATTCCGGACCGCCACGAACTGCCGCAGCCGCCGCTGTGGGGCACCCCCGTCAATCCGCCCTCCCTGCAGCCGTTCCACTTCGGCGTGGGCACGGCCCCGACGAGCCCCGGCGTGTCCTCCTTCGTGCAGATTCGCGACGACAAGAACGACCTGCTGACGGAGTTTCCCCTGGTGGTGAACGCCGCGCTGCGCGTTTTCGGCGCCACCTCCCCCGAGGTGCACCTGGAGATCGACGGCCTGCCGCACGAGCTGGCTGCCGACGGCACCTTCACCGTGGCATTCCCGTTCCCGGACGGCTCCCAGGCCCACCGCGTGACCGCACGCGGCGTGGATGGCACCGAAAAGACCGTCCAGATCTCGTTTCACCGTTCCGCACACTGAGCCGGACAGCGCGTTCGCGCCGGCTCTTGACCACACACTTGGATCGTTTCGGGCCCTGTACCATTTCCGGGTCCAGGATGGACTGGAGAACCGCACATGTACAAAGGATATCTGGCTCTTGTACTGCATGCCCACCTGCCGTTCGTTCGTCACCCCGAATACAGTGACTTCCTCGAGGAGGACTGGCTGTACGAGGCGATCACCGAGACGTACATCCCCCTGCTGCTGAGCTTTGAGCGCATGCGCAACGACGGCGTGCCGTTCAAGATGACCATGTCCCTGACCCCGCCGCTGCTGTGCATGCTGGCCGACCCCGTGCTGCAGCTGCGCTACACGCGTCGCATCGAGACCCTCGTCGAGCTGCGTGCCATGGGCGTGAGGGCAGCCATCGACGACTTCGGTACGGGCTATTCGTCCCTCAGCTACTTGAAGCGGTTCCCCATCGACGCGCTGAAGATCGACCGATCGTTCGTGCGGGACCTGGTGGACGACCCGGACGACGCCAACATCGCGCGGGCGATCATCGGGTTGGCCCACAACCTGCGGCTGCGCGTGATAGCCGAGGGCGTGGAGACGCCTCTCCAGCAGCAGTTCCTGGTGCAGAGCGGGTGCGACGAGATCCAGGGGTACCTGACGGGACGGCCCATGGCGCCGGACAAGGTCGTGACGCTCTTGCGGGAGACCCAGTCGCTGCTACCGGCCCCTGTGGCGCCTGTGGGGTTGATGCGAGGGGTGTGACGAGAAGACGTCGCGGGTCGGGGTGCGACGCGCCAGGTCGCAGCGAACATCGCGGTGCGACGTCCGGTGTCGCAGGGCGGAACGAGAACTTGCTACTCTGCCCGCGATGTCCATCCGGCACGGAACGTGCTGCCGTGCTCTCCTGACCACGGCTTTCCCCCTCTCCAAAGGATGACCCCATGCGATTCGTCTACGGCCCGTCTGCCCTCCTCCTCACCGCTTTCTTCTTCCTCGCGTGCGGGAGCGACGACGGGGACTCGAACAACCCTGGGGTGGACGCGTCGGTTCCGGACTCATCCTCGAACGACGGTTCTCCGGTCGACGGCTCCACACCGGACACCGCCTCAGAGGATGGGACCACACAGGACGGCACCGCACCCGATGGCAACGCACCCGATGGCAACGCAGAAGGCTCTCCGGATGGCACGGTGCAGGGGTGCGGTGACACGGAATGTGACTCCCCGGAGGACTGCGAGACCTGTCCCGAAGATTGTGGACAGTGCCCGGCCGAGCTCTTCGAAGTCTCCCAGTACGGCATCACCTGGACCTTCGACAAGGCCTATCCCTGCGGGCAGTTCGTCACTGGAGATTGGTGGTGCGTCGGTCCGCTCACGGTGACTTCCACGTCCCCGGAGCCGACGGGCACGAGAAACGGCTCGATGCTCAACCCCGTCGGGAGCCAGGGCTACGACTCCCGCGCCGGCAGCTACGACGCGTCCAAGACCATCCCGTTTCCTCTCGCGCTCTCGCCGAACCAATCGTTGGTCTCGTCGATCAGCCACCCGGAGGAACCCGAGTGCACGCAGGGCAGCTCTCCGGGTTGGAACACCTACGACGGTGATTGCCAGCGGGGCCCGATTGCCACCCAGGCCGTCTTCACGGTCGTCTCCGAGGCGCAGCCCCCCGGCACTTTCCGGCCGCCGTACGCGGGAGATGCCAAGCCTCTGCACCGTGTCTCGGACGTGAACTGGTCCTTGCTCCCTGACCTCCCCGTCCCTGCCAGCGCGCCGGACGCGGACGAGGTCCTTCGTCACGTGGAGCGCCCTTGGATCGATCACCTCAACAGCTGGACCATGCAGCACGGTTGCGCCACCCTCAACATGTACTGTTACGGTCGAGAGATCGGCAACGTGGTGGCGACCGTCTCGCAGTTCGTCTTGCTCGACACCCCGGAGCGGGATGACGTGGCCGTTCGGCTCATCCAGCTAGGCATTGACAACTACGGCGTGCTTCAAGCGGGTGGCGGCTGGAAGTCGGATGGTGGTCACTTCAATGGGCGCAAGTGGCCCATCATGTTCGCGGGCGCCATGCTCGGCGAGGCCGGCATGACGAGTCCCGGGGTCGACATCGGCAACGAGGACCGGATGACCTACGAGGGCGCGAACGGAAAGGCCCTGTGGGGACGTGACTGCAACGATTGCTACTTCCCCAACGGGTGCGAGTACTCGGGGTCGTGCACGAACGGGTCCAAGGACTGCCGGGACCCGGACCACCTCGTGGACGGGTGCGGCGACTATCGGAATTGCTGCACGTCCCACACCTGGGTCGGCACAGCCTTGGCCGCTCACATCCTCGGCGTGACGAGCGACTGGGGCAACGACGCCTTCTTCGGTTACGTCGATCGGTGGATGTCCGGGGACGTCCCCGGGGGAGGCAACACCACGTCCGGGTTCGTGTCCGAAATGTGGACGACGTACCGGGACGACTTGCCCAGTCTTTGATGGGTTCTTCCCGCACGCCCTCGGTTCCTCTACCCTGCCTCTGTGCGCCACCCCTGGCTCCTCCTTTCTATCCCTCTCGGGATAGTCTCCGCCCCCGTCGCGGCACGGGGCCAGGAGGGCGCGCGGGCGTCCGAAACCCCCGTCGTTGGTAGCCCCGAGGACGTGGCAGGACGCGAACGCGACGCTTCCGAGAGCGACGACACCGCGCGCGACATCGCCGAAGTCGCCCTGTACCTCCCCCGTAACGTCGTGGACCTGCTCTTCATCACCACCGGTGCCGCCACGGGCTTGCTCGACGACGAGCAGGTCGTGCCGCGCCTCAAGGACACGTTCTACAGCGAGAACCACGAAATCGGCGTGTTCCCTACCGCGTTCGTCGAGACCGGGTTCTCTCCCAACATCGGCGCCCGCATGATCGCGAGCATCGACAACTTCGCCTCCACCCTGCGAGCCGGCTACGGAGGGCCCGACACGACCGTCGTCGAGTCGAGGTTGCGGCTCACGGGCGGGCACCCGACCCCCACCGTGCTGTCCCTCGAATGGCTGCAGGACCGTAGGACCAACCTCGGCTTCGTGGGGCTTGGACCTTCCCCCGAGGACGACCCCCGCAATCAGTTTCGCCCAGGCACGACGTTTCGCAGCGGGTCCTACAGGGAACGACGGCAACGCGTGATCTTGGGGCTCGGCGTTCGCGCAGCTCCCGACCTCGAGCTCATGTTCTCCAACAGCATCAAGGCGCGCCACGTCGACGACGCCCCCGACGCTGGCGCCGCTGGACTCTCCGACGTGTTCGAAGACCAGTCCATTCCCGGCGCGGGCGAGACCACGCGAATGACGTACACCGAGGCCGCCCTGCGTGTCGACACACGCGTGAGCCGCGGAGCTCCCGCCACCGGCGCCATGGTGGAGGCCTACTCGGGTCTGTACAACGGCATGCGCGAGGACGACGCGGATGCCTTCGGGGCGGGTGCACGATGGGCCGCGTACATCCCCGTCTATCGCGTGACCAACATCCTCTCGCCCAGGATCGCCATCGATACCATCATGCCCCTGGGCAACGCCCCCTTGCCCTTCAACGACTACCTGACGGGCAGCGACTTCCGCGGCTTCGACGGCCGACGGGACAAGGTCGCCATGGTCGCTTCCATCGACTACCGGTGGACGGTCATGAAGTTCATCGCCGCTCGCGTCTTCGGCGACGCCACCAACGTGGCGCCCGACGTGCCCTCCCTCGCGCTCGAGCACGCGCGCTATGCGTGGGGGTTCGGCTTCGACCTGCATAGCTCCAGCACACAGCTCGGCCGCGTCGCGGCGGCCTTTAGCGAGGGCGATGTTCGGCTATTCTTCTCTCTGGGTGTGGCCCCCTCCGGCTTCGGGGACCGCCAACACCGCTAGACACAATCACCTGCGGTTTGGAGCCCGTTGAACGAAGCCGCTCCGCGGCGGGGCGGGCGAGCGCACAAGCCTTTTCGAGTCGGCATCGCTGTGCCGCGGGCAGTCGCCGCCGCTCCGGGCTCGCTCAACGGCGCGATTCGCCATCGCGCTGGTTGCGCGGCGGGTTGGCGACCTGTCAGGACATGGTAGGCTTTGCGGACTGGTCAGTGATCGAGCCGCCGCGAGTGCCGCCCTGCTGCAACACCAGCTGCAGTTGGGATTGTAGCTGTTCCAACAGCATCTTCCGTGCGGCGGCTGTGCTCACAAGCCGCGGAGGGAATACCGCCGCGGATTTTTCGGGTCTCTCGACGACCCATGGTTGAGTTTGTCCGTGGTTCAGGTCGTCGAAATGAAAACCGCTCTTAAAGAGCAAGCTCCTCGCCAACCTCTCCCCGCCGCCCAACCCCTCTCACGGTAGTCGCTCCCTCGCAAGCGTTTCGCTGTGCCGACGCGGATGGCAAATCGCTCATCATTCCGTGTTCGCATTCCTGTTCCTAGTTCCTAGATGTGCTCGGCAGAAGTGCCGAGCCGTTTCCGAGCCCTCCCAGTCAAGCAAGGAGCTTCCCAAGGTCCTCCTTGG